>NZ_DFOZ01000031.1:0-245624 GCF_002377005.1 Limnobacter sp. UBA3528
CACCTGATCCAGATCCGACACCTGCGCCTATACCAACACCGGTTGCATTGGAAGATTCGGGGTTATCCTCTGTCAGTGAGATTGTAAACGGTACTACTGCTGATGGTTCTACGGTTGCAATCAGCCAAGACGGTAATAGCTTGGTGTTTAGCCTAATTAGTACTGGCATGCTTTACCAGTTCCAAGTTCGTGGGCAAGCTATTGAAGAGACTGCTCCCGGGCAGCCTTCTTCTAGTTCGATTCAGGCATCTTCAAACCACGGGGATAAGTTGTACACCGTGACTGCCATGAAAGACTCAAGCGGAAACGTTACGGCATCTTCAACTGAGGTACAGCCAACATCTACTCCTGCGGCAGCGGCTGGTGGCGGTGGTGGCGGTGCGATAGGCCTTTATGGTTTGTTCGGTATGGCACTGTTGATGTTTGGCTTCCGTCGCAAAGTTAAGTGATTGAAAGTTACAAAAAGAAAAGCTGTCCTTTGGGCGGCTTTTCTACTGCTCCTCATTGGTGATAAGAAGGTTAATAACGGGATTTATAGTTTTTGTAAGATTGATGGCGGGCCGACCCTATGAACGATCTAGTAGAAGGTTTGTTTTAAGTAAGTTGATGCATTTATCACCTTTATTTGATTCGTCGTTGTCCCATCGATGTTCCCAAAAGAAATCATTCCCGCAAAAAATTATGGGCCCAGTATTCATGCGGGTTCTGGGGTATCGAAGAAATTGATTTTGCGGGAAATTTTTAGTATTAAGCTATTGATTTTAAGGCGTTTAGCCTCGGCCTGTTAATCCGCAGGTCCCTGGTTCGAGTCCAGGTCGGGGAGCCAAATACAAGAAGGCCCACAGCACTGTGGGCCTTTTTCGTTTCGCATCTGTTTCAATTCAATTGGTCGCCTCATGGGTTAGTCCTTTTGAAGGGACTCCATGAATTCAGCTTTGTAATATTCTCCAAATTTATCTGCCACGGTTCAAATCTTCGATATTGGCCATGGCAACGCTGTTGACTTCACTCGACACTGGAGAACAATAAGATGAAGCAAAGTACCAAAGCGACTCACTGTGCTTGCACGCCGATTCCGAAATGGCTGAAGTTTGTCACCTGCCTTTTTCTGACATGGGGATTAACAGCACCTGTTAAAGCCAGCGATGTACCGCCTGTAGGTGCCGGCCTGAAGCAGGTGCTCACCAGCCTGCCGATTGCCGGTATCAAGGACGAATTGCAGAGCATGGTGGGCACCTTGAAAAAAACCGGTTGCGGCCCCGGTTTCAAGGGCTGCTACATGACGCAATCGGGGCCTCTGCAGCTCTACTTCTTCACCAACGGCGAAATCGAGCAGACCCTGTTGCTGGTGGTCGACAAAAAAGTGGCCATGCCCCATTTGCTGGGCGAGAAAGTGCAAAAGGTGATGGGCGAGACCTCGTTGAATGCGCCCATCCTTTCCATATCCACGACCGACTTTGAACTCGACAACATACGCATGCCACCGGCGCTGCAGAAGATCGTGCGTGACAAGTATTTCAACATCAACACCCTGTCTTTTTCCAGCGGTGTTCAGATGGCCGCTCGGGTCAATCTGGGTGGGCGCATCAAGATGCAAATGGAATCTTTGGGCGTGGATGCCAGCAATATGATGATGCGGGCAGCTGTGGTCATGCCCATTCCTGCGGATCTTGCGAGCGCGGCAGGCGGTGGTGCTGCAGCGGTCGCACAAGCCAAGTCGCTGCGGGAAGCCGGGGCTGACGCAGTGAAGCCAGAATCATTTATCGAATTCCAGTTTCCGCCGAATGCGAACCTCCAGTTGATCATGCCGAAGGTACAGCTGGCGGACGCGGTTTTCTTCCTCAATAACGAACTGGTGTTTGGCTACAAGGGCAATGCGCGGTTCGAGGGGGCCGAGGACAAGAACATCATCCTGAATTTCCAGACGCCGCTGGGCCCGGAAGGCGCCATGGATCTGGCGGACTTCTCGTTTCGCATGGCGACGCCAGCCAGCCTTACCATGGAAGATCAGGTTCGAGTCATGGTGGCCATGGCTTCGCCCGACCCACGTTTGGCGAAATATGGTGGCGGCTTTATCCGCAATATTCAATCGTTCAAGGCCCCTTTGCTGGCAATGACCAAGCCGCTGTCTATGTTTCAGTTGAACAACCCGACACCGCCACCGCAATACCGATTTGGCGACAGCAGCAAGCCGTTCCCCACCGACAACAAATACTTCAATGTGGTTCTGCTCGGCCCGCTGGCCGAGGGTGGGCCGCTGCTGAAGGTGGCTGGTGACGTGACTATTTTTGGTCAGAAAATGGGCTGGTTGTATGCGTCGGCAGGCAAAGCGGGGTTGATCGGCGACGCTGGTGAGCAGGTCACCCTCAAGCTTGGCCCCTTGGGCAAGGTTCCGTTCAAGTTGCAGGCCACCACAGCCATCAATGAAAATACGCAGAACATCACCTTGGCGGGCAATGTTGCCGGCCAAAAGATTTCCATCGGGATGGATGCCAATTCCATGACGGTGGCAGTCAATGCCACTTGCGTCAATCCGTTCGAAATCAAAACGAAAGTGGAGATCAAGCCCAGCACCAACCTGGCTGACGTGTTCGAAGGGCAGGGCGGTGTCAATGTGGACCCCGGCAAAATCAGCGGTTGTATCGGCAAGGAGCTGGAGGCGGCTTACAACAAGATCGCAAGTGAGTACAAGCATTTGAGCGGCTACACCGCGAGCGCTGCCCAAGCGGAGCTGAACAAGATCAGCAATGCAGCAAATCAGGCCTATGAACAGACCAAAAAAGAGGCGCAGAGGGCCGCCCAAGCGTCGATTGATGGAGCTACCAAATTGTGGTCGGGTGGCACCAATGCAGTTGTCAGCGCAGTCGGCGGCTCTGTAGGCAAGCCGGCGGATACGTCGCACGTACATTACGATCGCAGCGTCTTTAACTGGGATTATTACTATGACAAACACCCTGAACTGGTCGCAAAGAAAGTTGACCTGGTGGCGCATTGGGGTCAGACCGGCTATCCAGCCAAGTGGCGGGGCTCGCTCGAGTTCGACATGGCGT
Source organism: Limnobacter sp. UBA3528 (assembly GCF_002377005.1). Classification (NCBI taxonomy): domain Bacteria; kingdom Pseudomonadati; phylum Pseudomonadota; class Betaproteobacteria; order Burkholderiales; family Burkholderiaceae; genus Limnobacter; species Limnobacter sp. UBA3528. The sequence continues at coordinate 3,051 of NZ_DFOZ01000031.1, forward strand.
TTTACGCGAAACATCCAGACGTCGTGAAGATGTGGGGCACCAATCCCGATGCCAAGGCTTTGGTTTTAGATTGGGTAACCTTTGGCATCGAACGTGGTCGCCAGGGCAGCGCGGACTTCGATGTCACCTCCTATCTCGCACGCTATCCGGATTTGCAGCGGGCGTTTGGCGCGAACAATTACGAGGCGGCATTCATCCACTGGCTGGACCACGGCAAGGCGGAGGGGCGCGACGGCAGTCCCGGTGCGTTTTCCCAGACACCCCCTGCGGGAAGCGTGCGGGTCGGCGGCGGCGGCGGCAGCGCCTGGTCGGACGATGTCGTGTGCAAGGGGCAGCACGTCACCGGCTGGCGTGTGTACAGCGGCAAGAAGGTGGACTTGTTGCAGTTCAAATACCCTGGCGGATGGGGGGAGGCACATGGCGCCAACAGGGCTTTCAAGGAAGAGGTGCTGCTGGCACCAGACGAATACGTGGTGCGCGTGAGCTACCGCGGCAGCGACGAGGTGGAAGGCGTCATCTTCTACACGAACACCGGCCGGACCCACGGCAACTATGGTTCCAGCAAGATGAACGGCGAGTACAAGGTGACTCCCGGCCAGAAGCTCGGGTGCATGTCGGGTCGCTCGGGCGACCGCACCGACCAGCTGATCTTCCGGTCGACGGATTATGCGACAAATCCGTCCCAAGTCTCTGTGGCAGTGCCTAAGAAGCCGAAGATAAAGGTGCCAAAGACGCCTAAGTAGCCGCAGTACCCGCCTTTTTGCCAGGTCTGAAAGGTGGTGCCTTGGGAAACTGGAAAACGCCCGAAGGAATTTCCACTTCGGGCGCTTTTTCACTGGTCCACACATGGGCCATCGGGTTGAATTCAAAAGGTGCTTCCAGCTTGTCAGCCGCCACACCCAACAGACCGGTTAACACATCCACCGTGGCATACAAAAAACCGCTGCACCGACTGCACCGCCGGTATTGCTTGGGCTTGCCGGAGCCGCCAGTCATTTCAATCGGGTCGAATTGCCCTTGGGCACATTGTTCTTCGGTCTTGAAGAAAGCGATGTTGGTATAAGGCAGGCCGCTGATGGCCTGGCAATCCCGGCAATGGCAGACCAGCTGTGCGACTGGCGCTTGGGTGAAGCTGACGGACAGTTGGCCGCATTGGCACTGTGCGCGGAAGGTGTTGTTCATTAAGCAATACCTACAATTGAACGATGGGTTGACAGTGCCGCTTCACAGAGTGGAGGATTTTTTGGGGTACTGCATCCGGATATCCTCACTGAAAAACAATTGACCGTCACGCGTTTTAAATCTTCGCGCGCTCGCAAAGTGAAAACTCATGCGTTCAGCCCACTGTGCATCATCAAGCAAACGAAGATCAGCATCGTCATATCCTTGCTCGCCCGGCTTTTTTAGAAAGCGGTCAAACCAGGCCAGCGTGTAGTGGGTGATCATGGGCTTGGCCCAACCACCCTCGCAGGCATTGTTGTCTGTTTTGGGGCACCAAGAGCTTGCCGGTAGGGCGGGGCCTGGTGAATAGTCAAGGTGTGTGCTACCCGCAATTGTGATGTTGTAAACAGGTACACCGGCGGCAACCCAGTCCTTAAAACCTGCCAAGTGTTCTTCTCGCGGCGTATTGCGTACAAATGGTGCGGGTGTGAATCCGTATTCTGAAGTGAACCCAAGTGCGGGCACACGCGGGCTGACCGGTGGCGCGCCTTCTGGATTGATTAGGGTACCCACGGGTAGTGTCCCGGTTACCGTTTGAGTTGAAAGCAGGCTGGTCAATGTTGCACTGGCCGGGGTGTTGCGGGACCCCAAAGCATCCCAAGCCACAATTGCTTTCAGCGGATTGGTTTTGCTGAGCAGGCCTGGCCACGGTTCACTGTCTTCTGCGCCATAGCTTTGTACCCAGGTCACACCAGCCGCGCCATAGGAGTGGCCAGCTGCGCCAATTCGCGTCTCATCCAGTTGCTGGTGAAATGGGTTGAATGCTTGTGTGACTGTGGGGTAGGTGCCTTTGCAACTCAGTTCATGCGGGTAAGGTTTGCTTGGAGAAGACATTAGAAAATCAATGTCGTTGACCAGCCCTTCGAAGAACACCGCCCCATTGATATTGCCACCCTGTTCGCCGGTTGGCGTTGCGAAATCAGACAAGCCCTGACCGCGTGGGTCGTTGGTCAGCACCATGTAGCCAGCCCGCACCAATTCCTGTGCTGCCCACCAGTAGAGTGCTTCGTTGGCTTGGACAGAACCGTTTTTGATGATGACAGCGGGCAATTTGCGATTGCCAGTGTTTCTTGGTTTCCAGACTTGTCCGGAAATGCGTGCACAGCCTTGGTCGTAATACACCACAGGTAACACTTCAGCTTGCTGGGTGTAAAAAATATCGCCGTCGGGGCCGCTCACACCTGGGTAGCGAAAAGGGTCGCCCACGCAAGGGCCAGCGCCACCTGCACACAGGGGCGTCAGTCCGGTGTTACCAAAAGCAGGCGGCAAGTTCCAGCTGGGGTCTTGCGCGCTGCGTTGCAACACGGCTTGAATGTTGGTGGCGCTTTGTTGCAATTCGCGAGACACAAAGGCGGGCATTAATTGCTCAATATTGGCTTCCAAGGTTCTGGCGACATTGCCCAGTTCACATTGTAGAAGTGCTGCTGAGGGGTAGGTGGCTGTGTCGCAACTTAGGTCAAGTTCTAGATTGGCGTTGTTGGCTGAGACCTGGCTTGCCGATATTCCCGTTGAAGAGTTTGCGACAGTGGTTTCTTCGGTGCCGCAGGCGGCAAGAAGAGCCGCAACGGTGAGTGATAGTAAACGGGCAACTAGGGTGGCGCTCACGGGCAGTCTCTGTACAGGTGTGGTTAGGTCTATTACCTCAAGGGGTAACCATTCAGATTCGACGATGGGTACTAAACAATCTTGTCTTGGAATTGTTTGATCGCATAAGTGGCAGCTGGCGACTGTGATCTGCTACTTAAGTGAACGATGGCAATATTGCTGAACAGCGGCGGAAAATCGATGATGTCCAGTTTCATCAAGCTACCTTTGTCCAGCCAAGGTTTGGCGGCAAGTTCTGTAGAGGCCACTATGGTGTTGGTGCTCAAGGCGATTTGATGCAGCAGGTTCACGTCGTCGCATTCCAGTGCAAGTTGCGGCAGGTTGCGGTTGTTTTGCCCCAACAATTGGCCCAGGCCGGCCTTCAGCATGTCTGGCAATTTAACTGACGCAATGCCGTATTGCCAGGCGGTTTCGAACCGATGACACTGGCCCACGAGTGGGTGCTGGCTGCGCGCATACAAATGGCCGTACTTCCGCATCAATGGTTGAATATTTAAATAGGGTGCGGCATTGACTTCGCCGGTGTCGGCCACGAAAAAATCGATTTCCTCTTTCAACAACAAGGTCAACAGGTTGGCCGGGTTGTCGATTTCAACACGCACTGAAACTCGAGGAAATTCGAGGCGAATTTTTTCAATCGCATGTCCAGCCAGTGTGGCTGCGGGAAAGGGCCCCACACCAAACACCAATTCTCCAACCTCGCCTTGTTGATACAAGCCAAGGTCGCGTTTCAGTGCTTTTGCTTCGAGGACCAGAGTGCGCGCACGTTGAATTAGAAACTGACCTGCGGGCGTGGGGCGTATTTCGCCGCCTTTGCGCTCGAAGAGCAGCAAGCCTGTTTGTTTTTCAAGCGATTGAATGCTGCGACTGAATGCAGGCTGACTTAGGTGAACCTTTTGCGCAGCTTTCGCAAAGTGGCGTTCTTCATCGAGTGCCAAGAGATGTTCAAGTTGATGAAGATTGGTCATTTTAATGCATTGATTGCATTGATAGTGCATTTATTATGCATTGGACGAATTGTGTAGACAAGCTTACATTGAATATATTGACCAATTTCCCGGGGCTGAACATGCAAATTTCGGAATTCCAGAACGTGCTTATCTTGATCGCCATTGCAGGTTTTGCATTGATGGAGTTTGTCACGCGCCGATACCAGACCACGGTAAATGCCACCGCCAATGACACCAAGCTGGAGTTGTTCATGTTCATCAGCCTGGTGGCACTCACCCAGCCACTTGTTATTCTGGCGACGCAGAACATGGGCGAAGCATGGTTTTCGCAATGGCAGGGCATATGGGCAGACTGGCCTTGGTGGGCCATGTTTGCCGTGTTGCTGCTGGGGGATGATTTAACGCAATACCTGTGGCACCGGGCTTCGCATTCGCCCTTGCTGTGGCCATTGCACCGCGCTCACCATTCTGCGCAGTACATGAGTGTACGAATGACCTTTCGCAACAACTTTTTTTACTACCTGATGATGCCTGGTCTGTGGATTGCCGGTGCCTTGCTTTTTCTGGGCTTCGGCGGTTGGGTGTACGCCGCTTATTTAACCCTGAAATTGACGATTATTCTTGGCGCGCATTGTTCGTGGCGGTGGGATGAGCCTTTGTACAAAATTCGCGCCTTGCACCCGCTGATGTGGCTTCTAGAGCGCACCATTTCAACACCGGCCACGCACTGGGCGCACCATGCACTCACGAACAAAGACGGAATTGGACACTACACCGGCAACTTCGGCAATATGCTTTTTTTGTGGGACATTATTTTCGGCACGGCCCACATCACCCGCAAGTACCCTGACCACATTGGTTTGATGGATGATCGCATTCACGGGCAGGAACATTGGGCACATCAAATGTTTTATCCGCTTGCCCATTCCAAACGGGCCGATTCTGCTTTGCGGTTCGGCGGCACCATTTACGATGAGAACAAGAATTCAAATTAGGCATTCAGGTAGCTCACCACCATTTCAACCAGTTCCTTTTCCAGCTCCGCGTCGGTGATAAAAGGGTTGGGTTCGCTGATGGCCCGAATCATGGTGAACACAATGGCGTTGGCAATAATGAAGCTGCGAATGTGAAGCCGTTCTGGATTGTTGGCCAGCGGATTTTTCAACAGGTACATGCGCATGAAATCCAACAGGGTGTCTTGCAGCAGGCGCACCACGTTTTGTGTAGGCAGGCGGTACCAGTTGCGCACCAGTTCAATGGCCAGGCCGTCGTCGGCACGCAAAAAGCCCATGCCAAAGTGAACCGACTTTTCGACCATGTCGCGCAGGTCGGTGGTTTTCAAAAGCACCAGCGTGTTCAAGCCTGTTCGCAAATTCCGGGTTACATCCTCCAGAAGTGCTTCAACCAGGTCTTCGCGTGAATCAAAGTACTGATAAAGCGAACCCACGCTAACCCCGGCCAGTTCAGCCACATGGTGGGTGGTGAACTTGTCCATGCCATGTTCTCGAACCGATTGCGCTGTAGCCTCAACCAGGCGCGCCACCAGTTCTTTCGAGCGCTGTTGTTGTGGAATTTTGCGCATGGTGTTCAGAATTTGCCGATGTAGAAGTCCCGTTGAATTTCATTTGCACGCGCGGGGTTGTTGGCATATTGGGTGAAATCGGAAATGCCTGTTTCGCGCAGAACTTCCTCATCCAGCCAACTGACCTTCGATGAAAAACGGTCGCGCTGGTTGATCAACTCAAAGGCCGCATCGGCCATTATCTCGGGTTTGCGAGACACATTCAAACCTTCTTCGCCGCTGAACATGCCCACCGCCGCAGTCGCAATCAAGGTGGCTGGCCACAGTGTTTTTACTGCAATACCTTTGGCTTTCACCTCTTGCTGAAACCCCATGCTGAGCAGTGTCATGGCGTACTTGGTGCTGGTGTAAGGGATGAAAGCACCTAGCCAGCCTTCGTCAAGATTCATGGGTGGGCAAAGGTTCAATACGGTGCCCTTGCTGGCTTGCAAGTGTGGCAAACATTCGCGCATCGTAATCAAGGGGGCACGGGTGTTCAAAGCATGCATCAGGTCGAATTTTTTGGTTTCAGTGATGCCCAGTTGGGTAATACCCAAGAAGCCAGCATTGTTGACCAACAAATCAATGCCCCCAAACTGTTGCACGGTGGCTTGTACTGCTCGCTTGATTTGCTCCTCATCCCGTACATCGGTCGCAACGGGCAGGGCGTTGCCCCCTGCTTCACGTACCTCTTGTGCCACAGAATGAATGGTGCCTGGCAGCTTGGGGTTCGGTTGGTCTGACTTTGCCGCAATGGTAATGTTGGCGCCTTCGCGGGCCAGTCGTAAAATGATTTCCCGACCAATACCACGACTGCCGCCGGTGATGAACACGGTTTTATTCGCCCAGCTTCCCATGGTGTCTCCCTTGTTTTTATTCAATCAAACGTTCAGTTTAATACGACTTATTGTTCGTATTCAATTCGCGTTGATAGAAATTGGGGCTATGGGTTGCTCGGCTTGTCGTTGTTGAAGTTCAGCCACGGCAATTTCTTGCGACTTGCGACCCAGCTTGCGGTGTCGGGCTGAAAGCCCAGGCACACAGCGGCTCAACAAGTGCAATAAGGCTCTGGCCGGTACAGCCAACAGGGCAATGAACGGGCCGAAAGGTGCGCGCAGCCCCAGCTTGTTAAACAGGCGTGGCCCCAACAAATACCAGGAGGAACTCAAGTGCTTTTGGTGTGCATAGTGCCTGCGCAGTGTTTGCAGCGAGGTGTAGTTGCGGCTTAACGGTTCACCGGCCAGCGCTGTGGCTAACCTGTGGGTTGACTCGTCGGGTGGGGAATGGGTGAATAAAAATTGTCGAAGTGCAATCAGTGCCTGTGTTTCGGTGTCCACAAGCCATTCTTCTTTCACGCCCATTTGCCAGCCAATCAGTTTCCACAATTGCATCACCGCTCTTGAATCGCGCGGTGTCACGACGATGCCCATTTTTCTCAAGCCAAGCAGCATGACCACGCTGAATCCCAAATAGGTGGCGGCCATGTCAACCTGGTTGATTGGCAAACCCCATTGGCTCGAATCCCAGTCGGAACTGTTTCGCAACTGGTGGCGAACCAAGGCATGCATCCACCGCACGCGAAGCGTGGCAATAGCTCCGGGGCCACCTGCATGGTTGGCACGTGGGTTGACCACTTTCAGCCACCATTGTGCAGTGCTGGCCAGCCGGGGCGCTGCACCTTTTTCAAGTTCACCTGTGAGAATCAAGGTTTTGTTGAACGCCACCATCAAGTAGCCGCCCATCAGCGCCATATCGCGCAACACATCGGTTGCAGCCCGCCCGGTGCTGTGAATAAACTGCACTCCTTCTTCAATCAATTTCCAGTCTACCCACACGGGGTTGATGCAGGTGGATTGAATCAAGGTGTGGAGCGCATCGCTGCCTTGAAAGGCCAGTGGATCGTCTGCGTGCAGTGCTTGGTGAAACTCTCTCCAATCGGCTTTGTGGGGCGATTGCTCAATGCGGGCTTGAATATAGCAATCCATTGCCGGGTCGCCTTCAAAAAGGCCGTGGTGCAGCCTTGCGTATTCCTCGGGCGTGGGGGCGAATGGCCGGCCCAAGAGTTTTCGAATGAGCCAGGGTGTTTTAATTTGCGTGAAATGGAATGGTCTAAGCCGTGCGGGGTGTGGATGATTTATGGTCGTCATGGGGCATAAACACACAATGTGAATGCCCCAGACTAAAGCGAATTTTTAGTCGCATTCAAGTCGCATTTTGAAACCATCGCCTGTCCATTGCGATCATGTCGAATTCATAGCGATAAAACACGTAGTCTTGAGCAAACAAGTCCTGCTCAAGTGCATGCATTTCGTCTGCGTTCAGGTTCACGATTTCAAGGTTGACAATGGTGGGTCTGAACTTCGAGAAATCGAGTTGTTTGAATACTTTGTAGTCGTATCCCTCGGTGTCGATCTGAAATACATCAATGTGAGGCAATGGGTTGCGCTCAATCAGTTTCATCAAGGGCATGCACTGTACTTCTTCCACTGTGACGTATTGTTGATAGTCTTTTAATTTGGTGTCACTGAATGTGGACATGCCTTTGAGCCAGTCAGGCAGCTTGTGTTTCACAATCACTTCAGGGGCAATGCGATACAGTGGTTTGGTTTCTACCTGCTCGGTAATCGCGACATTTTCAAACACAAGGCCAGAGCAGCCCTGGTAGTTGTTGCGTGTGCGCTCCAGCATGTCGGGTAGGGGTTCAACCAACACGCCGTGCCATCCAAAGTTGCGAATAAACGGATGAATAGGGTCGTAGCTGACCCCGTCCATGGCACCCACTTGAATAAACTGAACCGGTTTTTTTTGGTGGCTTATGGCCAGGAACGCATCGTTGGGGCTGGAGTAAGGCAGTTGTCCGTGGCGCTGTTGCAGGGCGCGTTTGTAATCGGCGTAGGCACCCGCTGCGTGTTTTTGGTTGGTCACTACCCAGGTCAGCGCATTCTCGCCATGGTTTACGTCCATCAACCTGTCTGGCGCAATGCTGGCGAATTGTATTCCCCATTGGTGTTTGTTCGCCTCGTGGTGGCAGGCCGACAGGGCAATTTGATCGAGAAACCAGAGTGATTTTCCTTTGCGCAAATTGTCTTCAATGAAGGCGACTACCTGTGCAATATAGCGTTGTGCTGCGGGGGTGTTGTTCAGGTACACCATACCAGCGGCCACATGCTCCCAGAAAGGTGCTGCCTTGGGTTGGCAAACGATGACATCGTTGTCACTGGCCAATTCACCGATGGTTTGCCTCCAGGGTTTACGCCACAGTGCATCGGCATCCAGCAAAATAATGGGTGCGTCGAAATGCGCAAGCAATGCCTGACAGGCAGCAAACCGGCGGGTTGCAAATTCAACCACCTTGGTCGGCGATTTCAAATCGATTGGCTCGGACGTCGCAGTTATTTCAAGCTGCGGGTATTTTGCGACCAATTGGTGCACGCCCTTTACCACGCTGGCATTGGGTGTATACAGGTGAAAGTGAATCAGCAAATCGGCCTGGTTGTGTTCAAGTACGGAGTACACCAAGGCCAAGGCGTGCTCGTAGAAATATTTGTCATCACAGGCAATCAGCAGTGTGGGTTTGCTGCGGTTTGCGCTACCGGGCGCAATCAGCCATTCGTATGGAAATGCAGAATGGAGGGGTTCCGGTGCATTGGCAAGGCTTGCGAAATCAACTGGTTCATCGGGCAGTGCCCCCAGCTTGTACATGCAAGCCATACTCATCAGCTTGATCAGTGAGTTGCTTTGATGCGCACCCGAATCAACAAGCTTTAACAGGTAGGGCAACGCGTCTTCATAGCGTTCTTCCATGGTGTAAACCATGGCCACAATTTGTTGCAGGTGTGGTGAGGTGTCGACTACTTTTTCATTTTTGCGAACCAAGGCCATGGCCTCGTCAATTTCACCAATGCGATACAAAATCTGAATGGCATTGATCAGGTATTTCACGCTGGGCACTTTTTGCAGCACGCGCATCAGCCCGTCGCGAATCCCTTTTTTGTAGGCTGCAGGCAGCGGGCTTTGAATGCCATTGCGATGTTTATCCATCGACAAATGAGATTGCGCAATCAGCATGACCATTTGTTTGAGTGCCAAGTCTTTTGCAGCGGGTAACCCAGACTGAAAGTTGTGTAGCGCTTCAGCGCAGGATATGGGGTCGCAGGCACTGGAGTCGATCAGGGCGATCAACTTGTCCTTGGGTATTTTTCCAAATTCATCAAAAAAGTAGGTTTTCACCAGAATGTCGCGATAATACTGGTGCATTTCCTGAGTGCGCTTGAATTCAGTCACGTGCTGGCTCCTGAGCCTGTTACTTGGGTGTTGTTCACCACAAGGATAAGCTCGGGGCCGGTCTGTTCAAAACCAGAGAAAAGGGGGAATGCCGGTTCAGTGCGTTAGTTCAGCAATTGGGCTGTAAGTCGCCTGGCAATTGGGGCCAACATGTAAATGGCAGGTACGGCAGCCAAATAGCCGATGACATAGGTTTTGCCCCAGGTGGCCAGAAAATTACTGCCGAAACCAAAATTGCTGGCAGTAGTAACGAAGGTGACAATGCCCACCATGAGAAATCCCATAATGAGAGCAAAGACCAGCTGGAATAGTTTTCCGGGTTGGGCTTGGGGTACGGCGTTCATGTTGTGTTGTGGAGGTTCTCGAACTTGGGCATTTTAGCGACAATTGTGGGCGGTCACCCTCAGGGTAAACACCCTCATTTTTATCAACAGATTGGCTTTTTTAATGGATGTAGTGTTCATGGTGTTTCGTGTGGCCGTGGAAAATCGAACGACAGCCGTGTTCGGCACAGGAAGGCATGTGCTGGTGGATGCCTCGGGCGCCGGACAGGGGCGTTACTGCATGGCAGCGGTGTGCCTGGAGAACGGCGAGGTTGTGCAACTGCACAGCAAGCCTTGTGAGGCGTTTAGTTCGGTGCTGGCCGAGCAGGAAAGCATTGAATGGGCTTTCACCTTATGGCCCCACGCCTTGGTATGGAACGACTGTATACCCGCCATTGAAGCAGTATTGGATCAGCAACCCGCGTTGGCTGGGCAATTGTATTGGCCCACTCCCCGCATGCGAAAGCCTTTTCACGACATGGTGCACAGTCTGTCGGTCAAGGCGCGGGGTGTGGCAATACCCGCTCAATGGAATTACGCTTTCACCACGCCTGGGTCGGCCCGCTCGATAATTGACTTCACATTCAAGCCTTTGGGTAATGCACCGTAGTTGTGGTGGCCCTGTGCCGCCAGGCGGCTTGCACAAAATGCCTCGCTGACCGCATCGGGCGCATGGCGCACCAGCAGCGATGCCTCAAAAGCCAATGCCATTTGATCCACCATGGTTCGGGCGCTGTATTGCAGGCCGTGCATGTCAGCAGGGTTCAATTGCATGAATTGGTCGTTCAATCTGTCCAGGTATTGGTCCAAAATTGAATTGCCGCCACGCGCCTTATTCAGTTCGGCATTGAAGGCCATGAGCACGGCTGGTGTTTTTCCAATGGCGCGAAGCACATCAAGGCATTGCACATTCCCGCTGCCTTCCCAAATCGGATTGATCACGCTTTCGCGGAACAGACGTGGATAAATCGAATTTTCCATCACGCCACTGCCACCAATGCACTCCATGATTTCGTAGCTGTGTTGCGGCGCGCGTTTGCAAATCCAGTACTTGCCCACGGCGGTGGCCAGCCGCGCCAGGTGTGCTTCGTGTTCGTCGCTGTCTTTCAAATCAAGTGCGCGGGCCATGCGCATTGAAAAAGCCATGGCACCTTCGTACTCCAGCTGTAAATCCGCCAGTACGTTTTGCATCAGCGGTTGATCAATCAGCTTGGCACCAAATGCCGCGCGCTGTTTGCAGTGGTGAATGGCGTTGGCCAAGCCAGCGCGCATCAGGCCTGCTGATGCACCCATGCAGTCAAAGCGGGTCAGGCTGACCATTTCAATAATTGTGGGTACGCCGCGCCCCTCATCGCCAATCAGCCAGCCCTGGGCACCGCGAAACTCCACTTCGCTGGAGGCATTGGATTTGTTACCCATTTTGTCTTTCAGGCGAATCACGTTCAATGCATTCTTGGTGCCATCGGGCAACCAGCGTGGCACTGCAAAGCACGATACCCCTGCAGTAGTTTGCGCCAGAATCAAAAACACATCGCACATGGGTGCCGACAAAAACCACTTGTGGCCCACCAGGGAATACATTTGCCCGGCACCGGGCTGGTTCACTGGTGTTGCCACTGTGCTGTTGGCCCGCACATCCGAGCCCCCCTGTTTTTCGGTCATACCCATGCCCACAGTAATAGACAGTTTTTCATCGACGGGCAGGTTGCGGGGATCGTAGCCGCGATGCAGTATTTTTGACTCGAAAATGGCAGCCACTTCAGGTTGCAGGCGGAAACTTGGAATGGAGGCAAAGGTCATGGTGACGGGGCACCCATGGCCGGCCTCCACCTGGCTTTGCATGAATGCCTTGGCGCCGCGCACCACATGGGCACCCTCGCGTGGGTTCGTCCATGGCTGGCTGTGCAGGCCTTCTTCCAGGGCCGATTTCATCAATTCATGGTAAGCACCGTGATAGCGCACGGAATCGACCCGGTTGCCGAACCTGTCGTGTGTGTCCAGTTCAGGGGGGTATTTATTCGCCAGAAAACCCAACTCAAGGTACTCGGGTTTGCCACATTTGTCGCCAAAGGCCGCGATTTCTGGAATTCCCCAGGCACCACCTTCGCGCTTCACGCCTTCAAGCAGCGCCGCATCGGTGGTGAACAGGTTGTAGCTGTGCAATTCGCTGGCCACATTCTGTACTTGATGGGTTTCGCCCACGATTGGGCTGGCTTGCAGTTCTTTGGCGGTTTTCATGGCGTTCATCCCTGTAATTTTTGGCTTATGTTCTAATAATTACTTAATTAAATCATAAATGCAAATATTTGTAATTATCTAATAGCCTATTTTAAGGTTGGTATCCCACCCATTTTGTGCTGGTTTTCTGTACAGCGCTATGGTAGAACGAAGGTGTGCTCACCACGGAGAAACACCATGGCAACAACGCATCAAGTAGAAATTGATTTGAACACCCTTGTGATGTTGGTCAATGAAGTTGCCAAGGAGGACCCACTTGATTACGGGGACCTGGCCGTGGATGAAATGGCGCTGCGCCATTCTTGTTGTCTGGGCGCGTTGAATATTCTTCAAAATGCCGCCATGTTCAAGGCAGAAGACCTTATCTATGTATTGCTGAGCTCTATGGCAAAACTGATTGAAGAAAATGTTTTGTTGCATACCCAGAATGTGGAACGGGGTGAGCAAATACGCAGCGAACTGGTGGTTCAAATACTGGACCGTGCCAAAAAGGGGCACTGAAATCCTGCACCCATCAAACACTCAAGTTTCAGCGCAAACTGCCGTTATCAGAATTACAGATACGGAGAGAATAAATGGATGTTTCCCCAGCAGCCATGGTGAATGCCACGGTACAAATGCAGCAAGCACAGTCGATTCAACAAGGCCAAATTGCGGTGTTCAAGAAAACCATGGACATCGCAGAGTCTTCCGTGGCACAGCTTATTCAGTCCATTCCCCAGCCCCCAGCATTGGCCACCAGTGGCAACTTGGGTACCCGCCTGAACGTTTACGCCTGAAGATTGGCTGCAAGGCCGGTCAGGCCTTCGTAGCCAACATCAAAAAGCTTTGCCTGGCAGCTTGTTCCAGTTGCTTTCGGCTAAGGCTTGGGTCGTTGTCTTGAGCCAGTTGTGAAACCAAGCCGTGAATTTGCACCACAATCATGGCAGCTCTCAACTTGTATTCCGCTTTGCTGATCTTTGGCTCCAAGCCGTAGATCAGTTTGAAGATTTCTTTTCTTTCCCGGGCGTACACCGCCTCGACCAAACGTGCTGCGAATGGCAAACGGTTTGACAAGGCATAAATTTCTGCCAGCACACCGAAAGTTTCGGGTCTGCGGATTTCAATCAGAATCAAGTCAATAATGGTTTTAAAACGCTCAAGCTGGCTTTTGTCACTCATTGCGTTCATTACTTGCGCAACAGCAGCCTGGTAGTTGTCCATCACATAGGTCAGCAAGGCTTCAATCAGTGCTTCCTTGTTTGTGTAGTAATGCTGCACCGTACTTAGCGAGATGCCCAATTGCGTGGCCACGCCGCGCATGCTCAGACCCGCATAACCCTCGGCGGCCAATATAGCTTGGGCGGTGCTAAGAATTTCCTGCGAACGAATTTGACCTTTGTCTGTGGTGGCGTGTGTGTTCATGGGCGTACTTTAACTCAAATTTTGTTTCAAACGTGGGCTTGATTGTTGACAAATAGGTCATGTGACCTATAATCATTTCACGACATTCGGTCATGTGACCTATAACTTTGAGAGTGTGAAGAGACAAATGAGATACCCCAAGCCCAGCTGGATGAATTCCGACCTCGAACTTTACCGTTCCAACGTTCGCCGTTTTGTAGAAACCGAGATCAAGCCCAACCAACACAAGTGGGCCAAGCAGCAGCATGTGGACCGTGAATTGTGGAACAAGGCCGGCGAAATGGGTTTGTTGTCGGCGGATATTCCTGAAGAATATGGTGGTGCTGGTGGTGATTTCACGCACATGGCTGTGTTGTTTGAGGAACTGGCCTACAGCGGTGATCGTTCCTTCGGTGTGCATGTACACGCCATTGCAGCCCAGTACATTTTGAATCACGGTACGGAAGAACAGAAACAATACTTCCTGCCCAAAATGGCAAGCGGTGAAATGATTGGTGCGATTGCCATGAGTGAGCCCGGTGCCGGTTCAGACCTGCAGGGTATTCGTACCAGTGCCGTGAAAGACGGCAATCACTACGTGGTGAATGGTTCGAAGATTTTTATCTCCAACGGTTACCTGGCCGATGTAATTATTCTGGTCACCAAAACCGACCCTTCCGCCGGTGCGAAAGGTACCACGTTGTTGTTGCTTGAAACCAAGAAAGCAGAGGGTTTTAAGGTAGGCCGTATTCTGGAGAAGCTTGGGCAGAAAGGGCAAGACACTTGCGAACTGTTCTTTGACAATGTGCGCATTCCAACCCAAAACGTATTGGGTGCAGAAGGCATGGGCTTCATGCAGCTGATGGTTGAATTGCCCTACGAGCGTTTGATGCTGGGCGTGGGTGCGATGGCTGCCATTGAGATGGCCATTGAAATTACCCTGGAATACACCAAAGAACGCAAGGCTTTTGGTAAATCGATTTTCGAGTTCCAGAACACGCGTTTTAAAATGGCCGAACTGAAGTCTCAAGCGGTGGTGGCTCGAGCTTTCATTGACAATTCGATTGAGAAACTGGTGGCTGGTAAGCTGGATGCGGCGACTGCATCGATTGCCAAATTGCATTTGAGCGAGCTGGAATGCAAGGTGATTGATGAATGCCTACAGTTCTTTGGCGGTTACGGTTACATGATGGAGTACCCGATTGCACAAATGTATGCAGATGCCCGGGTGCAGCGTATTTATGGTGGTTCAAGCGAGATCATGAAAGAGATCATTGCCCGTTCGCTTTGAGCAGAACCGGCTGAAAAAGAACCCGCCTTCTGGCGGGTTTTTTTATGCCCGTACTCCCCCGCAAGTAGGGGGGATCCCCTTTTTTCAGACACTATTTTTCGTCCTTTCTTGCCGACAATAAGTCATGGCTTTGGATTAACCCATCGGGTTGACCCAGCAATTCTTGCCTTGATCAAGCAGTTTGATTCCTGAATGACAAGCAGTTCCTCATCGGTTTCTAGATCACCTAAATAGACAAAGAAAGCCTTCCTGAAGTACGAACGACCCATTCATTCAATGGGCGATTCGTCACCGCCAAGCCATTGCAAAGAACACTTCTATTTGTGGGAACTCAAATGAAATTGACGCTGAAAAAATTACTACTGACCGCCTTTGTGGTCACCTCCATTCTTACGGCCGCAGTTGGCGGTCTCGGTTTGTATAACATGAACCAGATCAATGACGCGTCACGCGCAATTTATGATCGTGAGTTGATGGGCCTTTCTTACATCAAAGACGCCGGTATTCATCGCGCCGCGGCCGCGCGGGATTGGCGAACCATTCTGATTGCCAAAGATGAAGAAGCGCGCAAAAAGGCCCGTGCGGGTCTCGAAGGACGCTTTACCAAGCTGGAAGAGGTCATTGAAAAAGCGGATCCGCTTTTCATTTCTCCTGAGGGGCGTGAATTGATCAAACAGGTTCGCGAAAAACACAAAAACTGGTTAAGTGCGACCCGTGCTTTGGCAGACGCAGCAGAGAAAGAGCCATACATGGTATTGCCAGCCGAGTTTTTGGCCACTTGGAAAGTACAAGGCCAGCATGCAAAGGAAACGGATGCACTGTTTGAGCAATTGACTGCCAACAAGGAAGAAAATGCCTTGAAGACTGTCGGTTTTATTGAAAGTTTGTACGAATCATCCAAGTGGACATTGACGGTGTTTGTGCTGTTTGCTTTTGCAGCAGGCATTGCCTTGGGCTTCTTGATTACCCGAAGTGTGATGCGACAGATCGGTGGAGAGCCTTCCTATGCAGGTGATTTGGTGAAACGAATTGCTGATGGCGACATGACCGTCGATATTCAACTGGCCAAAGGTGACACCACCAGTTTGCTGTACGACATGAAAAAGATGACTGAACGACTGGCTGGTGTTGTAACCGAAGTACGCGCCAGTTGTGACAGCCTGGCCACGGCCAGCGAGCAGGTCAGTGCAACTTCCGGCAACCTGTCGAATGCAACAAGTGAGCAGGCTGCCAGCGTTGAAGAGACCACTGCGTCGATTGAACAAATCAGTTCATCCATCACCCAGAACTCGGACAATTCACGCGTTACATCGGACATTTCAACCAAGGCTGCTCGCGATGCAGAAGAGGGTGGCAAGGCGGTTGCAAGCACTGTAGAAGCCATGCGAAGCATTGCTGACAAAGTCATGATTATTGATGACATCGCCTATCAAACCAACTTGTTGGCATTGAATGCAGCCATTGAGGCAGCCCGTGCAGGCGAGCATGGCAAAGGGTTTGCGGTTGTGGCCACTGAGGTTCGCAAACTGGCTGAGCGCAGTCAGGAAGCGGCGCAGGAAATTGGCAAACTGGCAGAGTCCAGTGTGGATGTGGCCGAGAAAGCTGGCACTTTGTTAAACAAGATTGTGCCCGATATCAAGCGCACCAGCGATTTGGTACAGGAAATTACCGCAGCCAGTGACGAGCAAAAATCAGCGGGTCAACAAATCAGTTTGTCAATGACCCAGCTCAGTCAGATCACCCAGCAAAACGCCAGTGCAAGCGAAGAATTGGCGGCCACAGCCGAGGAAATGAATGACCACGCAGCCCAACTGCAGAACCTGGTGGCTTTTTTCAAGACCAGCAGCCAGCAAATGAGCCGCATGAGCAAACCAGCGCGTGGGAAAGTAAAGCAAGGCAATACAGTCGCGAAAACCGATGATGAATTTGGTGAATTCTAATCTGCATTCGCGTACTGGAGTCGATCATGAAATTCATGAAAAAATGGTTTACAGGTCGTGGCAAGGCGGGTGGTGCACAGTGTACTGAAGAAAGGCTTTCCGCCTTGGCTACTGAGCATGCGAAGGCAGAAGCCTTGATTGAAACAAGTCACTTGAACCTCAAGGATTTGGCTGAGCGATGGGCACCCACTTTGTGCTCGCAGTTAAACACTGCAAATGGGCAAATGGAACAAGGCGTTGTGAAACTGACCTCGGCTTTTTCATCCATCCATGAGCGCTTGAACGAAACCATGAGCCTGGCTACAGAGGCCGCTGGCATTATTGGTCAAGCGGGCGGGTCAGATCAAAGTTTGATCAACCAATCCCAGTCAAGCCTCGAGGCCATGCAGCACAAGATTCGCCGGGCCTTTCTGGAGAAAGCCGAGTTGATGGAAGAAGTGAAAGGTTTTATCGCTTCAACCGAAGAGCTCAGCAAAATGGCTTCAGCAGTGGAGGATCTTGCTGCCAAAACCAATTTGTTGGCCCTGAACGCTGCTATTGAAGCTGCGCGTGCCGGTGAAGAGGGACGCGGTTTTTCGGTGGTAGCCGATGAGGTCCGGAAACTTTCAAATCAGTCTGCACAAACCGGGCAGCAAATCCGTACCCGTATTCAGCAAATTGCAATTGCCGCGAGAAAAGCCAGTGAAGGCGCCATTCGCATGGAAGCCTCTGATCAGGACTTGCTATCTGATTCAGATCATACCTTCAAACAGGTGATTCAACAGTTTGAGGCGGTGACGCGCCCCTTGCAAAGTGCCAGCGATGGCATTGTGAAAAACACCGGTTATGTCAGCAATGAACTCAGTGCTGCCATTGTTCATTTTCAGTTTCAGGACCGTGTCAGCCAGATCATCGGCCATGTGGATCACAGTTTGAAACAGTTTGGTGAGCAATGCACAACCGGGCTGGAGGCGATCTCGGTGGGCGAATTGATGCACACCCTGGAGAGTGGATACACCATGGCTGAAGAGCGTCAGAACCACGGCAGTGGCGCTACAGAGAACAAAGCCGCGAAGTCCGGAAAAGCAGGCAGCGATGAGCTGACTTTTTTCTGAATCAGGAGAATTGAGCATGAGTAAAACAGTATTGGTAGTTGATGATTCCACCTCACTGCGTCAAGTGGTGGGCATGACTTTGAAGTCTCAGGGTTTTGAAGTGATAGAAGGTTGCGACGGCAAAGACGCATTGACCAAGCTGGACGGGCGCAAAGTACATTTGATCGTGAGCGACTTGAACATGCCAAATATGGATGGTTTGAGCTTTGTAAGGGAGGTTAAAAAGATGCCCGACTACAAGTTTGTACCCATCATCATGCTGACCACTGAAACCGACGACACATTGAAAGCACAGGGTCAGGCGGCAGGTTTGAAAGCCTGGATGGTCAAACCATTCAAGCCTGAGCAAATGCTGGCCGCTGTCAACAAGCTGGTGGCTTAACTGCTGCGCCACAGGAGGGTGAACCATGGAACATACTATCACCGGGCAAGCGCAGGTGTTGCGCTTCAATGCCTTGACGATTGCGCAGGCCAGCAACAACCTGAACCAAATTTCAGTTGCACTGGAAACCGCAGAAACCTTGCTGTTGGATCTTTCTGCATGCGACGACATTGACACCGCAGGTCTTCAACTGCTTGCAGCCATTCGACTCGATCCGATGTTTCAAAACAGGGTCGACTGGACTGGGGTTACACCCGAGTTTCTGGCCAAGGCAGAGCGACTCGGTTTGAGTGAATTGTTGGTACCTGGCAAGCGAGGTTCTGATGAGCACTGATATTGATCTGGACTCCATCAAGAGTGTGTTTTTCGCTGAGGCTTACCAGTTGTTGGCCGATGTGGAAAATCTGATTCTTCAACTGGAAAAAAATCCCGAAGACCTGGAATTGCTGAATGCAGCTTTCCGCGCCATCCACACCATCAAGGGCAGTGCGGGGGTGTTCGGTTTTGCAAACATTACTCACTTTGTTCACGATCTTGAAACCGTGTTGGATCGCGTGCGAAATCAGGAACTTCAATTTGATTCTGCGTTGGGTAATTTGGTGCTGGCTTGCTGCGATCAGGTTCACACCTTGGTTGAAAGTTTGGAGCATGGTGTTGATGCAGCTGATCTCGATCAACAGTGTGTGGCTAAGCAAGCCGGGCTGACTGGGCAGTTGAAGGCCTATTTGCTGGATGAGCCAGCGGGCGCCGTGTCAACAGGTACAAGCCAGTGGCAGATACAGGTTGAACTGGGCGTGGACACATTTCGCGATGGTTTTGATCCTTATTCGATTTTCAACTATCTGGCAAAGTCAGGAAAGTTCAAGTCGATGGAGCCTCAGTTACAACACATTCCAAAATTAGGCGAGTTTGATCCTGAATCTTGTTTTCTTGGGTTCAAAGCAATTTATGAAACAGAGCAATCGGAAGCAGAGATTCTTGATGCCTTTGAGTTCTTGCCCGACGAGTGCAAGGTGTCTGTGACTTCTGCTGCCGTGGCTGCTCCTGTGACCGAAGAGAAGAACACGGTCTCAGAGCAAGTACGCGAGTTGAAAACTGCGGCCAGAAAAGCGCCAGTCAAAGCAGCCACTTCCACCATTCGAGTGCAGTCCGACAAACTGGACGCGCTGATCAATTTGGTTGGTGAGCTGGTAATTGCCAACGCGGGTACCGTTGAGCAAGCGCGAAAGTCTCAAAGCTTTGCCCTGTTGGAAGCCACTTGTGCAGTAGGTGCCCTCATCGAAGAAATTCGTGATGGTGCTCTGGGTTTACGCATGGTTGAAATCGGTGAATGTTTTCAGCGTTTTCAACGTGTGGTGCGTGACACAGCACAATCCTTGGGCAAGGAGGTCGACTTGATCATTCAGGGCGAGGAAACCGAACTGGACAAGTCGGTGGTCGAGAAAATCAGCGACCCGCTGATGCATTTGGTTCGCAATGCCATGGACCACGGGCTTGAAACACCCGATGAACGTCTGGGCGCTGGCAAACAAGACAAAGCCAAGCTGACACTGAATGCCTATCACGATGGTGGTCATATTGTGATTGAAGTCAGCGACAACGGTCGGGGTTTGGTACATGAAAAGATTCGGACCAAGGCCATTGAGAAAGGCATTGTGTCGGCCACACAGTCATTGAGTGAGTCGGACATCAATATGCTGATTTTCGCTCCAGGTTTTTCAACGGCGGCAGCAGTCACTGACATCTCGGGACGTGGTGTAGGTATGGATGTGGTCAAGCGAAACATCGAGGCACTTCGCGGCACCGTGAATGTTCGCTCCAAAGAGGGTGTGGGCACTACATTTGAAATTCGCTTGCCCCTTACGCTTGCAATTATTGATGGTTTTCAAATTGCCGTTGGAAATAGCGTGTATGTCATTCCACTGGCCTACGTGCGCGAATGTGTAGAACTGACAGGCCAGGGCGGCGGCAGCGATGCAGTGGACTTAAGTTACGACCTGCGAGGCGAATACTTGCCTTGCATTCGTCTGCGTAAAGTGTTTGGTGAAACAAGTGACAAGCCCAAGCGCGAAAACATCATCGTGGTAAGCCATGGCGGGCTGAAGGTTGGCATTGTGGCTGATCGTTTGCTCGGTGAATCTCAAACCGTCATCAAACCCTTGGGTGGTTTGTTTGAAGGCAACCCCGCTGTCAGCGGCGGCACCATTATGGGCAACGGTGAAGTGGCTTTGATTGTGGATATTCCAAAACTGATCAGTGAAGTGGGGCAGTCCATCACTCGCAGTTTCATGGGAAAAAACTGAATCTAAAGGAATGGAAATGAACGCAGAAATCAAGCAGTACCTAACCTTTCAAGTGAATCAACAAAAACTGGGCGTAGAAATTTTACGCGTCAAAGAAATTATCGAACACGGCAACATCACATTGGTACCCATGATGCAGGCTTGCATCAGCGGTGTGATCAATCTGCGCGGCGCAGTGGTGCCGGTCATTGATTTATCGTCGCGATTCGGTCAAGGCAAAACTTCAGTGAATCGCCGCACCTGCATCGTGATACTTGAATCAAGCGTACAGGATGAGTCGCAGGTAATCGGCTTCATGGTAGATGCAGTCAACGCCGTGGTTGATGTGTCCAGCGACTCCGTGAACCCGCCACCCCAGTTTGGTGCTGGTGTGAATACCGATTTTCTGAAGGGCGTTGGGCGGGTAGGCGAGGAGTTTGTGCTACTTTTAAATGTAGAACGCCTGATGGATTTCAATATTGATCAGGACGCTTTAACACAGGCATCAGCCGGCATCGAAGAGGAAGCCATTGCGGGTGCCTGAACTTCTTTCAGGAAACTTTTTTTGATGCGATTCGCCGCCTGTGCCTTGTTGATGTTGGCCAATATTCAATCGGCACAAGCTGGCCGCCCCATTGAAACCGACGATGCGTCGGCTGCAGAATTCAGAACCTGCCAGCTTGATTTTTGGACCGAATCATCGCGAGAACTGCGACAAGACAATTTCAATGGTGGTTGTAACTTGTTGGGCCAGGGCGAGTTCAGTCTTGGGCTGGGTAGGGTTCATGGGAATCAGGAAGATCAATTCCTATCTTCGCTTGGTTACAAACATATTTTCAAGACTTTACGAGCGACTCTCCTGGGTTCGGCCTGGCGGCCAGCAGAGAGTGGGGGCGCCTGAAGTCTACCGATGAGTCTTCACAAGAAACACTGCTGACCACGATTGCATCTGTGCCTTTGAGGGGCGAGGATTTATTGCTTCACCTAAACCTTGGGTATTTGCAATACAGTGACCAAACCCAGAATGACAACAGTATTTTCAAGGCCGCGGCGCTCGATTATTCACTCAACGAGCGAATCGGGTTTTCGGTTGAAACTTATTCAGGTGTCGAAGACGCTTTGAGTTGGCGGATCGGTGCGCGCTACACTCTCATTCCTGATTTTTTGCAGATCGATGCCAGCTATGGCAGTGACTACGGCACCTTTCAAAATGCCAGGGCATTCACCTTGGGTTTCGGAATTACGCCTGGATTTTGACAGGCTTAAATATTCTTGATCACCATCAGAATTGCGACCACGACGCACATTGCACCAAATGCTTTTTTCAACTGGGTACTTGGCATTTTGTTTGAAACCAAGCGGCCAAACAACATGCCACACAGCGCAGCGGCTGCAAAGGTAATACCTATTTCATAGTTGAAGACACCAGCGCCAACGCTGTTCAATACCCCGAAAGTTGAAACAATCGCAATCACTGCCAAAGAGGTCACCGTGACTGATTGAACGCTTAAATTGGTGAAGCGTTGCAAGGCGGGCACCAACACAAATCCGCCACCCACACCCAATAAACCCGATAGAAAACCCGCCACGGCACCCGAGAAAACAAGTGCCCGTGCACATGGCCAGGTCCAGATGAAGCGACCGGTTTCCGGACTTCGAATGCAAGGGCATTTACTTTTTTCGGAATCGGGTGGTGCATCAATCACATTCATTTCCGAATTGGCGGCCCCCCGAAATGCATTGAAAGCAACCCACAGCAGAACCACTGAGAAGGCCAGCCCCAGTGCCTTGGTGTCTACTTGCTGGGCCACCCAAAAACCAACTGGCGATAGCAGCAAGCCAACAAACCCCATAAGGCCAGCCGCCTTGTAACGCACCTCGCCTGCCCGCAAACCCAAAAAAGCGCCGAGTGTGGCTGCCAGGCCCACTGCCAGCAAGCCGATTGCAGACACTTCTTGCACGGGCAGCCCGGTGGTGAAAACCAGCAAAGGTACCGCCAGCACTCCTCCACCAGCGCCAGTCAGCGCCATGACCAAGCCCACCAAAAGCCCCAAAGCCAAGGTACCAATCATGCGAATGCCTGTTTCAAAAGTTGTCTGGGGATGTGTTGAATGTCGTACATTTTGACAGTGTGTGCCCGGATACAGTATTGCAGGCGACAAAAAAGAAAGATGTGTCTATTATATGCGTAGTTGCGCATATATAGAGCATTGAGGTTAAAAGATGATTTTCAAACAGCTTTTTGAGCCCGTATCCAGCACCTACACCTATTTGGTGGGTTGCGAACAAACCGGGCAGGCCGTGTTGATTGATCCGGTAGTGTCTGTGATGGAACGAGACCTCGCCGTGTTGAGTGAACTCGGTTTAAAACTGGCCTACACCCTGGATACGCACATTCACGCTGATCACATTACTGCCGCGCTTGAGCTGAAAAGCAAGGTGGGCAGTAAAATTGCTGCGCCTGCTTTTGATCGTTTGCCTTGCACCGACCATGCGATCGAAGAGGGGCAGCCATTTGTGGTGGGCAGCGTGCAAATTGAACCGTTGCACACCCCTGGTCATACCGATGGCCACTTCTCTTATCGCTTGGGAGAACGCGTCTTCACCGGGGATGCCTTGTTGATTGATGGTTGTGGGCGAACTGATTTTCAGAATGGTGATGCACCCACTTTGTACAAAAGCGTGAAAGAGAAACTATTTTGCTTGCCTGAAGATACTTTGGTCTATCCTGGGCATGATTATCAAAATCGACGGGTTTCTTCGATTGGACAAGAGAAAAATCGAAATCCTCGCTTGGGTGATCAAAAAACGCTCGAAGAGTTTATCGAAATCATGGGCAATCTGAATTTGCCTTATCCCAAGTTTATTGATTATGCAGTTCCAGGCAATCGTCTTTGTGGAGTTTGTCCCAGCCATTTGCCGGAAGAGCTTGAAAAATATTGTCAGCAGATTACGGAAAGTAAACAAGGCTGATTCAATGATTGAGTTGTTCCATGGTTGGTGTTTTTGACATGAATTACCTTGTATGCTCTTGTTTTGCACTTTGGTTTTTCACATCGAATGTTATTGAACCACGAATCCAGTCAACTCGTTTTAATTGATTATCAAGAAAAACTGATGCCAGCCATACACCAGGCTGACGATGTTTACAAAAACGCCTTGATATTGGCCACGCTGGCCAAAAAGCTGCGCGTGCCTGTATATGGTACCGAGCATATGCCCGACAAAATAGGCCCTTTTGTGCCTGCTCTTGGTGCACTGTGCAAGGCCACTATGCGTAAAACTCATTTCAGCGCCTGCCCTGAAGGTTTGATTGATTTGTTGACCAGCAAAGCACCTGCTGGCAATGCACGCAGTTTACCCAAGCATTTGCAGAAAAATACTCAGGAATCAGAGCGTCCCAGTATTGTAGTTGCCGGTGTTGAAGCCCACGTGTGCCTGCTTCAAACAGCGCTTGATTTACTGAATGAAGAAATGGAAGTTTGGGTAGTCACCGATGCGTGTGGCTCGAGAACCGATAGAAATCGTGATGCAGCCTTTGATCGTTTGGTCGGTAATGGCGCAGAATTGGTGACCACAGAAATGGTCGTATTTGAATGGCTGGAAAGTGCAGAAAATGAGCATTTTAAATTTGCACTTGACCTCATTAAGTAATCAATTTAATTTCACGTTTGTGATTAACAATAAATTTAATTACAATCGGGCTTGTTAATAAACTTTTTTAAAAAGAAAAAATGAAAAAACTAAATCTATCCGCTTTAAGTGCTTCTGAGCTTCAGCAGTTGAAGTCAGGCATTGAAAAAGAATTGAATGACCGCAGCTCTAAACTGCAAGCCATTGAAGAAGTCAAAAAATTGGCAGCGTCGAAAGGGTTGAAGCTTGAAGAGCTTTTTGCTGAGTTGGGCGGATCCAAGCCCAAAGGCAAACGCGAATTGGGCCCAGCGCCTGTGCGTTTCCGCCATCCCCAAGACGCTTCACTCACTTGGTCGGGTCGCGGCAAACGCCCAAACTGGATGAAGGAAGCCATGGCGAAAGGCATGACTGAAGACCAAATGCGTGTTTGATTTTGTGGTGTTGATTTATTAAAAAAAGCCGCTGGTTTTAATCAGCGGCTTTTTTGTTGAGCGCTTGGCTTAATTACCCACCCAAGCCGCGTAGCAAATCTTTCTTCAAGTCAGCCACATCTTCCAGGCCAATCGCCAAACGAATCAAACCTTGCTTGATACCCGCGGCTTCACGCGCTTCAGGGCTAAGCCTTCCGTGCGTGGTGGTGCCCGGATGGGTAATGGTTGTTCGCGTGTCACCCAGGTTTGCAGTAATTGACATCAACTGGCTGCTGTCAATGACATGCCAGGCCTTGGCGCGTGCATCGTCCTCGTTGCTTGCCTTCACCTCAAACGACACAATGGCACCACCGGTTTTTTGCTGTTTCATGGCCAGCGCATGTTGCGGGTGGCTTTCCAGGCCGGGGTAGTACACCTTGCTGACAGCGGGATGCGCTTCCAGCCAGCCTGCAATTTCAAGCGCCGCAGCAGACTGCGCCAGCATGCGAATGTTCAGCGTTTCAAGGCCTTTGAACAGCACCCAGGCGTTGAACGCAGAAAGCGTTGGGCCTGCCGTGCGCAGCACTGGCAAAATTTTGTCTTTCAGCAAGTCTTTTGGGCCGCAAATGGCACCGCCCAGCACACGGCCTTGACCATCCAGGTATTTGGTGGCGGAGTGAATGATGATTTCCGTGCCAAAGTCGACTGGTTTTTGCAAAGCAGGGGTGCAGAAGCAGTTGTCCACCACGTTGTAAATACCATGTTTCTTGGCCAAGTCGCTCAGCGCGCGCATGTCCAGAATTTCGGTCAGCGGGTTCGAAGGCGTTTCGCTGTAGAACAACTTCGTGTTGGGTTTGATCGCCTTTTCCCAAGCTTCCATACTGGTGCCGTCAACGAATGTGGTCTCGATCCCGAAGCGGGAGAGGATATTCACAAACAACTGCACTGTGGCGCCAAACAAGGCTTTGGACGCAATAATGTGGTCACCCGCATTCAACAGGCCCATGCAGGTTGTTGTAATTGCCGCCATGCCGCTGGACGTAGCCAGGCAATACTCCATGTCTTCAAGCACAGCCAGGCGCTGCTCAAACATTTGCACGCTGGGGTTCGTAAAACGCGCGTACACATTGCCTTCTTCGGTGCCGGCAAAGCGGGCTGCGGCTTGCGCTGCATTGTCGAACACAAAGCTGGATGTTAAAAACATGGCCTCAGAGTGCTCGCCAAACTCTGTGCGGTGGCTGCCCGCACGAATCGCCTTGGTGGCAGTGGCCCAGTCTGCCGGGTTGGCCTTCGGTTTGTTGTTGCTCATGATTGCAGTCCTTGCGCAATTCGAGTTTGTACAGTGTGCTTGCCCAACAGGTTCATCACCTTGTCGATTGAAGGCGTTTGCGTAATGCCAGTCAACATCAAGCGCAGAGGCATTGCAAGCTTCGGCATTTTCAGGCCATGGTTTTTAATGGTGGTTTTAACCAAACCGCTCAGCGCTTCCACATTCCATTCCACACTGTTCAAGCCTTCATTGAATTCGGCCAAGGCTGCACGAACGCCAGCTTCTTCCAGCATGGGTTTCAATTCTTCAACATTTACACTTGGCACCTTGTAGAACAGGGCGGCTTCATCGCGCAATTGCACCAAAGTGGAAGCTCGCTCCAGCACCACGTCGAGCACGTCGGCCAGCTTGGGGCCTTCAAACGCATTCACACCCTCTTTCTCAAGGCGGGTTTGCAAATCCGACAGCAATACTTCCTTTGGCGCTTGCTTCATGTAATGGGCATTAACCCACTTCAGCTTTTCCGGATCGAATTGCGCGGCCGATTTCGACAGGTTGGTGGAGTCAAACCACTCAATAAGCTGTTCGCGGCTAAACAATTCATCGTCACCGTGGCTCCAGCCCAAACGGGCCAGATAGTTGATCATGGCATCGGGCAAAAAGCCTTCTTCGTGGTACTGAACCACGCTGACCGCACCGTGGCGTTTGGACAGCTTTTCACCGTCGGGTCCCAGAATCATCGGGATATGCCCATAAATGGGTTGATCGCCGCCCAACGCTTTCAGGATATTGATTTGGCGGGGCGTGTTGTTGATATGGTCATCACCGCGAATCACGTGGGTAATTTTCATCTCCCAGTCATCCACTACCACACAGAAGTTGTACGTGGGTGTGCCGTCCTGACGGGCAATGATCAGATCATCCATTTCTTCGTTGTTGATCGAAATGGGGCCTTTCACCAGGTCGTCCCAAGTCACCGCGCCGCTAAGCGGGTTCTTGAAACGCACCACGGGTTTTACATCTGCAGGTGGCGTGGGCAGTACCTTGCCGGCCTCTGGGCGCCATGTGCCGTCATATCGAATACGTTGACCATTTTCCCGTTGCTTTTCACGCATTTGATTCAATTCTTCTTGCGTACAGTAACAAAGGTAGGCATCGCCTTTTTCAAGCAGTTTGTCGATCATGGCCCGGTAACGGTCCATGCGTTGCATTTGAAAAAACGGGCCTTCGTCGTAATCCAGATTCAACCAAGCCATGCCATCCATAATGGCCTGAACGGCTTCTGGGGTGGATCGCTCTACGTCAGTGTCTTCTACGCGAAGAATGAACTGTCCCTTGTGGTGGCGGGCAAAAGCCCAGCTGTACAAGGCGGTTCTGGCGCCACCCAAATGCAAATAGCCTGTTGGGCTGGGTGCAAAACGGGTGCGAACTGTTTGATTTTGGTGATCTGTTGACATGGATTAGTGACTTTTTTTCAAAGAACTCATATTATAAGTTCAAGTAAATTCTTAGGTTTCGGCTACAAGCTATGGCAATGCACAATTTCGACCGGCGTTCATTCATCAAGGCAGTAAGTACTTTGGCTGTTATTGGCTCAGTCGATACCTTTTTGAATCGGGGAGTATTGGCAGCTGGTTCAGACTTGGTGCCACCACCCGATCTGTTCGATCCAGGCTTGGTAGATCTGACTTTCTGGCTTCAACCACGCACCCTTGAAATGGTACGCCCACAATCGGGCGAGCGCTTGAACATTACCTACTGGAAAGACGGACATCTTAACCCAATCGCCTATGAACAGATTTGTGGTTTGCTTCGAGACGTGCAGGCAAATCAAGTTTTCCGCATGGACACGCAAATTATCGACACACTGTGGGCTGCACAGGCTTTCGTGCGTCGTTATGGCTTTGTGGCACCGGTTGAAATTACTTCGGGTTACAGAAGCCCAAAAACAAATGCCCGTTTAATCGAGAAAGGCTTGCCCGCTGCCCGCAATTCCCTGCATCTGAAAGGTCAGGCTGTTGATTTCCGTTTGCCTGGCCTGCATCCCAGGGTTCTGGGCGAACTGGTAGAAGGCTTCCGCGCAGGCGGCGTGGGCTTCTATTTCCGTGTGGGCGCAAAAGGTGGCTGGATTCACGCTGACACTGGTCCGGAGCGTGTTTGGCGTGGTTAAATAAAGCCATCTAAAAAAACAACAGTGCGAGGGTGGTTTTTTGGCAGTTTTCGGTCGCATTACAGGCAGTTTCGCAGTGGCGGTGGCTTTGTGCCTGTCGCTCGCTGCATGTGGCAAGGCGCCCAACAATCCTTACGTTGAAACTGCGGAAGACAAAAAGCTCAACACCCTTTACACCGCCTTCACGGCACGCCCCAAGCATCTGGATCCAGCGCAGTCTTACACCTCCGACGAAGCGGAATTCACTTACCAAATTTACGAGCCGCTGTTTCAGTACCACTACCTGAAACGGCCCTATCAGCTAGAGCCCTTGGCTGCTGCGGCCATGCCTGTACCGGTTTACCTGGATGAGGCGGGCAACGAATTGCCCGATGACGCGCCGCTGAACGCGGTGAGGACCAGCGTTTATACCATTCAATTAAAGCCTGGCATTCAATATCAACCGCACCCGGCTTTTGCGAAAGATGCCCAGGGCAATTTTTTGTACCACCAGCTCGGCGATGAAGCCCGCAAATACAGCAGCCCCTTGCAGTTTGAGCAGCAGGGCACGCGCGAATTAACGGCGCACGACTATGTGTATGAAATCAAGCGGCTTGCAAGCTCACGAATCGTGTCTCCAATTCTGGGGCACATGGGCGATTACGTGGAAGGTTTGGGGGACTTGTCAAAAACCCTGCAAGAACACGACAAAGCGCTGAAAGAGAAAATCCAGAAAGAAACCGGCAGTGCCTTTCCGCCTGCCACAGCTGACTTGCCCTGGCTTGATCTGCGTGAATTTGATTTGCCTGGTGCCAAAGCGCTGGACGACCACACACTTGAAATTCGCGTGAACGGCAAATACCCCCAGTTTATTTACTGGCTGGCCATGCCTTTTTTTGCACCCATTCCCTGGGAAGCTGATGCGTTCTACAGTCAAAAAGGTTTTATAGAAAACAACCTGGTGCTGGATTGGTGGCCTGTGGGTACGGGTGCTTACATGTTGACTGAAAATGATCCGAATTCCCGCATGGTGTTGTCGCGCAACCCGAACCACCGCGGTGAGCCGTATCCATCAGAGGGTGAGCCCGGCGACGAGGCCAAAGGCCTGTTGGCCGATGCTGGCAAAACAATGCCCTTTATCGATCGAGTGGTGTTCACGCGCGAGAAAGAGGGCATTCCTTACTGGAACAAATTTCTGCAGGGCTATTACGACACCTCTGGGGTCAGTGCAGACACCTTTGACCAAGCCATTCGTGCCAGCGCCGATGGCGATGCAGCCCTAACCCCGGACATGGCGGAAAAGGGTATTCGGCTGGAAACATCATTGTCCACCAGCATGTTTTATCTGGGTTTCAATTGGCTGGATCCCGTGGTGGGACCGGGCAGCTCCGCCGAAGAGGCGCGCCGTGCCAAATTGCTTCGCCAAGCCATTGCAATTGCCATGGATTGGGAAGAGTTCTCGCAAATTTTCACCAACGGTCGAGCTGTACCCGCACACGGACCAGTGCCACCTGGCTTGTTTGGCTTCGAAGAAGGTGAGGCAGGCTATAACACGCAGGTGTACAACATTGTTGATGGCAAGCCAGTGCGTAAACCGGTTGAAGATGCTTTGGCCTTGTTAAAACAAGCAGGTTATGACAATGGAATTGACCCAAAAACAGGGCAACCTTTAACCTTGGCGCTCGATACAACAGGCGGTGGCCCGGGTGACAAAGCCCGCTTCGATTGGTACCGCAAGCAGTTCGCCAAGCTGAACATTCAATTGGATATTCGTGCCACCGACTGGAATCGATTTCAGGAAAAAATCCGAAAGGGCAATGCACAAATTTTCTTCCTTGGCTGGAATGCCGATTACCCCGATCCGGAAAACTTTTTATTCTTGCTTTATGGCCCCAACAGTCGTGCCAAAACTTCAGGTGAGAATGCCTCCAATTACTCGAATGCCCAGTACGACGCCATGTTTGAGCGCATGAAAACCATGCCCAACAATGAAGAGCGTGCCGCGATCATTTCGCAGATGACCGACCTGGTTCAAGACGATGTGCCTTGGTTGTTTGCCTTTGTGCCCCAACAGTTTGGCTTGATTCACGAATGGTATGGCAACGTGAAACCCAACGACCTGGCCCGCAACAGCATCAAATACAAAACAATTGACACTGCCAAACGCGATGCCGCCCGAAAGGAATGGAACCAGCCAGAGTGGTGGCCAATCCCGGTGTTGTTGTTAGCACTGGCCCTGTTCATATGGCCCGCTTGGGCCGCATGGAAGCGCCGTGAGCAGGCCATGGGTATTCGCGAAGATTTGGCCGCCACCGTGGCAAGCAGCACAGGGGGCAAGCGGTGATGGGCAATTATCTGCTACGCCGTGTGCTGTACGGCTTGTTGGTATTGTTGGGTGTGAACCTGATCACTTTCGTTTTGTTTTTTCAGGTGAACAGCCCCGACGACATGGCCCGTTTGGCCCTTGGCGGCAAGCGGGTTGCGCAAGAGTCGGTGGATCAATGGAAACGTGAAAAAGGATACGATTTGCCTTTGCTGATCAACAGCGAAGCGCCAGGCTCTGACAAACTCACTGAAACGATTTTCTTTCAAAAGTCGGTGCCCATGTTCGTGGGTGAATTTGGCAGTTCCGACGATGGTCGCAACATCGCCAATGAAATCGTAAAGCGTGCAGGGCCCAGCCTGGCTTTGGCTGTTCCCGTGTTTGTGCTGGGTCTGTTCCTGAACATTGTGCTGTCACTGCTGCTGACATTTTTCCGTGGTACTTACCTTGATTTGACTGGTGTGGTGTTGTGCGTGCTGGCCATGTCCATTTCAGGTTTGTTTTACATCATTGGCGGGCAGTACCTGTTTTCCAAAACGCTGGCGCTGGTGCCAATTTCCGGTTACGACTCGGGCGTGGATGCATGGCGCTTTTTGATACTGCCGGTCATCATCGGTGTGGTCAGCGGTTTGGGCGGTGGCACCCGCTGGTATCGCACCATTTTCCTGGAAGAAATCAACAAAGACTATGTACGCACTGCGCGTGCCAAGGGCTTGTCTGAAGTTCAGGTGCTTGGTCGCCATGTATTGCGCAATGGTCTAATTCCAATTCTGACTGGTTCGGTCACAGTCATTCCACTCCTGTTCATGGGTTCATTAATCTCTGAGTCTTTCTTCGGTATCCCGGGCTTGGGCAGCTACACCATCGAGGCCATTCAGTCGCAAGATTTTGCAATTGTGCGTGCCATGGTGTTCATTGGTTCGGTGCTTTATTTGGTGGGTTTGATTTTGACTGACATTGCTTACACCATCGCGGACCCTCGGGTTCGTTTGGCATAAGGAGCGCCAGCCACATGATGCCTACCTTATTGCTTACCGATGTGTTGATCTGGCTGCTGGTATTTGGCGTGTTGGCCTATGCCCGAAGCGTGATCAAGAACCCGCTGTCCCGCGCCTCATGGGGTTTGGTTTTTCAATCGAAAATTGCCAGTGCCAGTTTGGTGGTGTTGTTGTTGGCGGTGGTGATTACCCTGCTCGACAGTGTGCACCTTCGCCTGAATGCCGAGCAGCAAAGCCGTTATGCCAGCCCGATCATTTCCGTACTCGACGTTGCCCTGGGTCCTTTGGCCTATGAACGTGAAAAGTCTTATTCAGCGCCTTTGGCCACCCGCTCCCTGAGCAAGGAAACCATGGAAGTCGATAGCAAGCCGGTGCGTGATTACGCCCGTTTGCAGTTTGGCGGTGCGCATTTGAGCGATGAAAGCATGAAGGGGCAAGATCTGCTCAAGCGCGCTTACCAAGGCGCTTTGGGCGGTGCCGTGCTGTGGGCATTTTTCCTGGCAGCGTTGTGGGTGATCCGCCGGGCCATGGTGCCTGTGGATCATCAAAACAGCATCACCGTGTTTACAGGCAGTGGCGCCTACCAAGCCGTTGTGTGGACTTTATTTGTACTTTGTATTGTGGGTGGCGTTGTGTGGAAATGGGCCGAGGCCTACCACGTGCTGGGAACCGACAAAGTGGGCGTAGACGTGTTTTACATTGCCTTGAAAGGGCTGCGCACCGCCATGCTGATTGGTTTGCTGACCACCTTGCTTACGCTGCCGGTGGGCATTGCAATGGGGTTGGCGGCGGGTTATTTCCGCGGTTGGGTTGATGACATTATTCAGTACATCTACACCACGCTGAATTCAATTCCATCGGTGTTGTTGATTGCCGCCACGGTCTTGATGTTGCAGGTGGCCCTGGATGCCAATCCAGAGGCCTTTGCATCATCAATCGAAAAAGCAGACCTGCGCCTGTTTTTCCTGTGTGCAATTTTGGGGCTCACCAGCTGGACTGGATTGGCCAGGTTAATTCGCGGCGAAGTGTTGAAAATGCGCGAGCAAGATTACATTCTTGCTGCCCGGGCCAGTGGCGTATCCAGCGTGAAAATTCTGTTCTCGCATTTGTTGCCCAATTTGATGCACCTGATTTTGATTGCCATGGTGATGGATTTTTCTGGCCTGGTACTGGCCGAGGCAGTGCTGAGTTATGTGGGTGTGGGCGTAGACCCCAGCACCTTCAGTTACGGCACCATGATCAATGCGGCAAGGCTGGAGCTAAGCCGGGAACCTGTTGTGTGGTGGAGCTTGGTGGCCGCCTTCGTATTCATGCTGTTGTTGGTGCTGTCGGCCAACCTGTTTGCCGACGCCGTACGCGATGCGTTCGATCCGCGCGCGCGCCA
This sequence comes from Limnobacter sp. UBA3528, assembly GCF_002377005.1. Taxonomy (NCBI): domain Bacteria; kingdom Pseudomonadati; phylum Pseudomonadota; class Betaproteobacteria; order Burkholderiales; family Burkholderiaceae; genus Limnobacter; species Limnobacter sp. UBA3528. The sequence goes on from NZ_DFOZ01000031.1 coordinate 35,772, forward strand.
GTTGAAACAATCTTTGGTAAGGGTGTAAGCGTATGAGTTTGCTCGACATCCATGGACTGACTACCCGATTGGCCAGCGAGGCCGGTTGGGTGCACGCGCTCGACGACATTTCACTGGCCATTGAAAAAGGCCAAACTTTCGCCCTGGTGGGTGAATCAGGTTGTGGCAAGTCAATGACCGCACTCAGCATAGCTCGCCTGTTACCCGACAGCGGCGCAATTGTTGCAGGGCAGGTGAAATTAAGCGAGGCCAGTCAAGCTGACACCGATGTGTTGCGTATCAGTGAAACCGCCATGCGCACCTTGCGCGGCAAGCGGATTGCCATGATTTTTCAGGAACCGGGCACCAGCTTGAACCCGGTGATGACGGTGGGCGATCAGCTCACTGAAATCATCTGTTTGCACACTGGTGCCAGCAAGTCGCAGGCTTTAGGTGAGGCTGAAGAGTGGCTGGGTCGGGTCGGTATTCCAGAACCCAAAAAGCGCTTGCAGCAGTATCCGTTCGAAATGTCGGGGGGGCAAAAGCAGCGTGTCATGATTGCCATGGCGCTGAGCGTAAAGCCCGATTTGCTGATTGCCGATGAACCCACCACTGCGCTGGACGTGTCCATTCAAGCGCAGGTACTCGATTTGCTGAAAACACTGCAGCGCGAGCAGGGCATGGCCATGCTGCTGATTACCCACGACCTGGCGATTGTGAAACAAATGGCCGACACAGTGGGGCTGATGTACGCTGGCCAACTGGTTGAAAAAGCCAGCACCGCTGAGTTTTTTGCTGCACCACGCCACCCCTATGCACATGCACTGGTGAAGTCGCTGCCCAGCCAAGCCCAACGTGGGCAGGCTTTGTACGCGCTTGAAGGGCGTGTTCCGTCGTTGGTAAATCCCAAACCTGGCTGTCGGTTTGCCGCACGCTGCATGCATGCGCAAGACCACTGCACCCAGAACACCCCCGAACTTGATCTGGCCACCACTACGCATGAAGTGCGTTGTTTTTATCACGCCGACCTGTCGTTTCACAAGCCGCAGTCGGGCTCGCAGCCGGGTGGTGATTCCACCCAGTCCGGTCAGGGCAAGGTGGTGTTGCAAACCGTGTCTTTGTCGGTCGCTTATCCCGAAAAGGGTGGGCTACTGCGCAAGCAATTCAAGCCCGTGTTGAATCGGCTTGATCTCACGTTGCAGCAAGGGCGTACGGTGGCCTTGGTGGGTGAATCGGGTTCAGGCAAAACAACTGCTGCTCGCGCATTGTTGGGTTTGCTCGGCAGCAATGGAAAAGTGGAAGGCGATGTGTTGATGGACAGCAGGCCGCTTCGCCAGTGGGCGGAGCGCGGCCCTGAGGGCTGGCGCTCGAAAATTCAATTTGTATTTCAGGACCCTTTTGCTTCTCTGAATCCTCGCCATCGAATTGCAGAAATTCTGGAAGAACCTTTGCTGAGCTTGCGCCCCGATCTTGATGTGGCAGCGCGCAAGGCCCGGGTGCTGAAAGTGATCGAGCAAGTCAGCATGCCCGAAGAAGCCCTGGCCCGATTCCCCCATGAATTTTCGGGTGGGCAGCGGCAGCGCATCGCAATTGCACGCGCCTTGGTTTCTGAACCCAAAATTTTGATTTGCGACGAACCGACTTCGGCGCTGGACGTATCAGTTCAGGCCCAAATACTGAATTTGCTGAAACGGTTGCAGAATGAAACCGGCGTGGCCATGCTGTTCATTACACACAATTTGGCTGTGGTTCAGTACCTGGCCGATGAAGTGGTGGTGTTAAGGCATGGCGATGTGGTTGAGCGCGGTTCGGCAGAACAGTTGTTTGCCAACCCGCAGCATGCATACACCCGTCAGCTAATCGATGCGGCGCCACTGCTGTAAAACGGTTCAAGATTCCCAACTGCCTGGTTTCGGGGTGTGTGGAATGCTTAATTTCATGCCGGGTTTGATCAACTTCTTCTTGCCCAAGCCATTGAGTTTCTGCAAGGCCTTCACGCTCACATCAAAGCGTTGGGCTATTTCTCCCAAGGTGTCGCCTTTCTTGACCGTGTAGCTGCGTTGGGCTTTGGGTGGTTTGTACTGTTTCAGGCTGGCCTGAATTTTCGCGCTGTATTCAACAGGCACCAGCAGCGTATTGCTGTGGGCCGCGTACAAAACCGGTTGGTTCAAACCGGGGTTCAGTTTGCGAATCAACTCCAGTTCCACGCCAGCCAGGCGAGCAATCTCCCGAAGGTCCACATCAGCGCTGCGTTTGATTTCAGCAAAGTAAGGTTTGTTCGGGAACTTGGGTAAACTCAGCCCAAAGCGTTCCGGGCTTTGAATCAGGTTTTTAAGCGCTTGTAGTTTCGGAATGTAATGTCTGGTTTCCAGAGGCAATTCAAGGTTGTCCAAGGTAGGCTCCAGGCCTGCCTCCTGTGCTTTTTTAACTGCCCGTAGCACTGAACCTTCTCCCCAGTTGTAAGACAGTAAAGCCAGGTGCCAGTCGCCATGCATATCGTAGAGGTACGTCAGGTAGTCTAGTGCCGCGCGAGTAGAGGCCACCAAGTCTCGCCGCTCATCAACCCACTTGTTTTGTTTCAAGTCAAACTGACGGCCCGTGCTCGGTATAAATTGCCACAAACCTTCGGCGGCTGAGGGGGAGCGGGCATGTGGGTTGAACTGGCTTTCAATGAAAGGCAGCAAAGCCAGCTCAGAGGGCATGCCACGTTTGGCACATTCTTGCGCAATGAAATAAATGTATGGTTCGGAGCGTTGCAACATATTGTTCACCATGCGCTTGTTTTTCAGCAACGCGCGTTCGCGAACATCGACTGCTTGTGTTTCCAGATCAGGTATCGAAAAGCCTTTGCGGATATCAGCCCACACATCTCCAGCTTCTTCAGCCAGGTCGAGGGTGATCAGGTCGAATGGCCCAGACATCTTCAGTTCAAGACCGGGGTTGGGGGCAACCAGGCCAAACAGTTGAACCTCCTCGCTGTCAGCATTCAGCGCAATCTCGGCCTGTTGCGCGTTGGCCCAGCTTAGGTTGGGCCCAGCGGCGATAAGTCCAGCCAAAATACCAAATACCGCCTTGAAACGACCGTTGGTGGCCGCTTTGGTATAAGGCTTGATTCCATTTTTGAACGAGTCAGATTTCAAAGGGCTTGGGTGCCGGACAGGGCAAAGAGCGAAATGAAAGTGCATCCTATGTTGAACTTTTGTGTAGGTCAATCGAGAGTTGACCCATGCCCCAGCCTGAGTGACACCCCTTGAATTATTTCAAATAAGTGATTTTGTAAAAAATTGTTAACTCGTTATTGCAATCAGAAATTGTCTTTTGCGTCGCGTATTTGTTTGAATTCAATGGGGTTTTCGGCATTGATAAACAAATTGCTGAGCCGCTCAATACCCAACGTTGTCGGAATAGTGCTTAAGCCTTGTTCCCGAATTCTGCGGACTTCATTTTCCCTGGCTTCAATATTTTTGGACTCGGGTGAATAGGCCCGTGCAAACCGCATATTCGATTCCGTGTATTCATGCGCGCAGTAGACGCGGGTGTTTGCCGGAAATTGATTGAGTTTTTGAAGGGATTCAAACATTTGTTGGGCGCTGCCCTCAAACAGGCGTCCACAGCCGCCCGAGAACAGGGTATCGCCTGGAAACATCCAGGTCTCTTCGCTGTTCATGGTGTCTTTCAGCTCAATCACGTAAGCCAAGTGGTCCACCGTGTGACCAGGTACTTCCAATACCTGGGCGACCAGGCAGTGCACATCTACGGTGTCACCTTCCCGCACCGGGCGGTTGATCTGTGCAATTCTTCCGCTGGCTGGGCCATACACCGGAAGGTCTTTACCCGCTTTATTCAACAGCGCGTCGATTCCACCCACGTGGTCCATGTGGTGATGGGTAACCAAAATACCGCTAAGATGGTAGCCATGAGAATCCAGAAATTCTTGAACTGACTTGCTGCAACCGGGGTCTACCACCATGCAGGCCTTACTCGGTTCATGAACAATCGCCCACAGGTAGTTGTCCTGAAAGGCCGGAATGCCATAGACCGACCAATTCGAAACTTGAGAAGACTTGAATGATTCCATCTGAACCCCTGAACGACTTGAGTACACAACAAGCCCAAATGTTAGCACTCGACGCCTGGTTGAACACACCGGCGGGGCGGTACTTCACAAGCCGTGAGCAGGCCTGGATTGATTCTGTTGTGCCCGATCTGTTCGGTTTCAGGGCTGTGCAACTGGGTACCAGGCTGGTCGATGGCTTGAAAGAAAGCCGCATTCCCCATAGGGCCTACGTGCAGCAGGGTTTGGTGGCCAGCAAGCCCGAGGGTGTCGAAGTGGTTACACCCGATTGCTTTGCCGAGTTTGAAGAACTGCCTTTCGAGAGCCAGTCGCTGGACATGATTGTGCTTCCTCACGTGCTCGAATTTTCAGAAGACCCGCACCAGCTGCTGCGTGAAGTGGAGCGTGTGCTGATGCCCGAAGGGCGGGTTGTGATCACTGGTTTTAACCCGATGTCGCTGTGGGGGCTTCGCCACGCAGCCCTGAAACGCTGGGCACCGGTGTGGCCCGAAGGGTGCGAGCCGATCCATTTGAGTCGCTTGAAAGATTGGCTGAAGCTCTTGTCTTGCGAACCCGAGTTTGGTCGTTTTGGTTGTTACCGTTTTCCGGCATTCACCGAAAAGGGGCTAAGCCGGATGGGTTTTATGGAGCACGCGGGCGACCGGTGGTGGCCGGTCTGTGGTGCCGTTTATTTTGTGTGCGCGGTAAAAAGGGTGCGTGGCATGCGCTTGATCGGGCCAGCCTTCAAAGACAAGAAAGTATCCGCACGCCAACTGAAACCTGTGGCCAATAAGGCGCTGAATAAAACACCTACAATAGGCGACCGTGGATAAGGCCAACAGGATTGAATTGTGACAGAACAAAGAATTGCCAGCGTCGTGATGTATGCCGACGGGGCTTGTAAAGGCAACCCAGGGCCTGGTGGCTGGGGTGTGTTTTTGCAATCGGGTGACCATGCCAAAGAATTGTGCGGTGGTGAATTGAACACCACCAACAACCGCATGGAATTGACCGCCGTGATCGAGGGTTTGAATGCGTTGAAGAAACGTTGCAGCATCGACGTGTACACCGATTCGCAGTACGTGCGTAAAGGAGTATTGGAGTGGATGCCAAAGTGGAAAATGAATGGCTGGAAAACCTCGGATAAAAAGCCGGTGAAAAATGCTGACTTGTGGCAAATACTCGATGAAGCCAGTGTTCGTCACTTGGTGCGCTGGCATTGGGTGAAGGGCCATTCCGGTAATCCCGGAAACGAAAAGGCCGATGCGTTGGCCAACTTGGGTGTAGAGAAGGCGATGAAACAATGAGATATGTAGTACTGGACACAGAAACAACAGGCCTGGAAGTTCGGCAAGGTCACCGCATCATCGAAATTGGATGCATTGAAGTGAACGGTCGGCAAGTGACTGACCACCACTTTCATCAATACATCAACCCCGAGCGTGAAGTGGATGAGGGCGCCTTTCAGGTGCACGGTATTTCCGACGAAATGCTCGCGGACAAGCCCAAATTCAAGCAAATCGCGAAAGATTTTCTCGATTTTGTGCAAGGCAGTACGCTGATTATTCACAACGCATCATTCGACATTGGCTTTCTGGACGGTGAACTAGAGCGCCTTGGTTTGGGGAAGATGGCCGACTATGTGGATGGCGTGATCGACTCCTTGGGTATGGCGCGCGAGATGTTTCCGGGCAAGCGCAACAATCTGGATGCACTGTGTGACCGACTTGGCGTGAACAATGCACACCGCCAGTTACACGGGGCGCTGCTGGACTCGCAAATTCTGGCAGAAGTCTATTTGGCCATGACCCGCGGGCAAGACAGTTTGGTAATTGACCTGAATGCGCAGCACGATGACGACGGTGTAGAGAGAATCAAACTTAGCGCACTGAATTTGCCCGAACCTGAGCCCACTGAAGAAGAGTTGGTCTTGCATCAGGCGTATTTGGCAGACATTGAAAAAGCGGCCAAAGGGCCAAGCGTGTGGAGCAAAATTAGCCAGGCGACTGAAGAACCCGCAGTTTAAGGAGGTTTGCCATGAAAAAGGCAATTGTATGGGGCATGGGCATTGTGGTTGGTGTGCCGCTTGTGTTGGCAGCCACCGCAGCTATCTTGGTGAATACGATTGACCAACAGGCTTTGTTGAACAAAGCCAGTGCCATCGTCAAGGAAAAGCAGCAGCGTGATTTGGCATTCACCGGCCCCGTGCAGTTAAAGTGGTTTCCCTCGATTGGTGCCGACCTGAATGGCGTAACACTCTCGGAATTTCAAAGTACCGATCAATTTCTGAAAGCTGACAAAGTCAGTATTTCATTGGCTTTGTTGCCTCTGTTAAGTTCAGCGGTGGTGGTTGACGCGATACAAGCCAGCGGCGTCACTGTCAATGTCGTAAAAAATGCGGATGGCAAGTTTAACTTTGATGATTTAAGCAAATCCGACAATCAAGATGAAGTTCAAAGTGAGTCTGAACCAAGTCCGGACACTGGTGAACAGGCACTTAATTTTTCAGTGGATTCAATTGCACTTGAAAATCTGAATGTAGCGTACATTGACAAGCAGACTGGCTTGGAAGCCTCGCTGAACAACTTTGCCATGCAAAGTGGTCGCATTGAGCCTGGTGTGCCCACCGACATTGAACTGAAAGGCAATGTGAAGGCCAACAAGCCGCAGGCCGATTTGAACATCGACCTGAACACCCGCCTTGAATTTGGTTTGGGTGAAAACCTGTATGCGAATTTTGAAAATTTGAAATTTGCGGTGTTGGGTCAACTGGATCAGCAACAAGCCGATGTGAATGTGCAGGCCAGCACCTTGAATGTGAATCCGAATACTTTGGAAATCAAGGCGCAGTCGCTGGATGCGAAAGCCAAAGGACAACTTCCCAATGTGGGTGCATTCGATGTCAGCTTGAGCTCACCCTCGCTGGAGCTCAGTGAAACTGTGGCGCGTGGTGAGGCCTTGAATTTCAAGGCCGACTTGAAGCAAGCCACACGCAGTATCAACGCCACGCTTGACTTGGCGGGCTTGCAGGGTAATTTGAAGCAGGCGGTGTCTGCTGCATTGAAAACTACAGTGAATTTGGTGGAAGGTGAGCGCACGGTGAATTTGCAGCTGGCCAGTCCCATGACCTTGAACATGAAAAGTCAATTGATCGAATTGGCAGCGCTGACTGGTCAACTCGATGTGAAAGATCCTGCTCTGCCTAAAAAGCAGGCCAGCATGCCCTTGGCTGGCCGGTTGGCAGTGAACAACACTGAAAAAACTGCCGAGCTGGATTTGAACTCGAAATTTGAGGCCACTAGTTTTGATTTGAAAGCGGCCGTTAAAAATTTTGCCAAACCAGCGATCACCGCAGTGCTGAATGCTGACAAGCTGGATATCGATGCCTTGTTGCCTCCCAAGAAAAACTCAGGCACCAAGACCACGTCAAGTTCGGCTGAAAAGCCCCAAGACACGCCTGTTGACCTAAGCCCGCTGCGCAACTTGAACCTGGATCTGACTGCCAATATAGGCGAACTGAAAGTGTCGAATATTCAAGCCCAGCAATTGAAAACAAAGGCAGTGGCGCGAGGGGGCAAGCTGACCATCTCGCCGCTGGATGCAAAGTTGTACGGTGGTTCAACCACGGGTGTGATTACTGCCGATGCGAATACTCAAACAGTGACCGTGAACCAGAACATGACCGGCGTGCAAATTCAGCCTGTGATCAAAGCGCTGCTCGACAAAGACATGGTCGAGGGCAAGGGCAATGTAGGTATCAATATTCGCACCATAGGCAACACGGTTAACCAGATGAAAGCTGCCTTGGATGGCAAGGTTTCGGTCAGTCTTCAAGACGGTGCCATTAAAGGTATTAATCTGGCTGAACGGTTCAGAAATGCAAAATCGCTGTTAAGCAGCGGCAGCAACTCCACCCAAAAAACAGACACTGCCCAGAAAACCGATTTCAGTTCATTGGCGATCAGTTTTGACATTACCAATGGCGTGGCCAGCTCCAATGACTTGAATGTGATGGCCCCCCTGTTTCGAATTGGCGGCGAAGGGCGGGTGAATTTGGTGAACAATTCTCTGGATTACCTGGCGAAGGCATCGGTGGTGGCCACCAGCACAGGGCAGGGTGGAAAAACCCTTGACTCGGGTTTGAATGGCGTGACTGTGCCGGTTCGCCTGTACGGTCCGTTCACGGGCGTTCAGTGGGAGTTGCAGTTCAAAGAGTTGGCCAAAGAAGCGGCCAAAGCCAAATTGCAACCCAAAATTGATGAGAAGAAAGAGGAACTGAAAAACAAGGCTGAGGAAAAAGTAAGGGATGCTTTGAAAGGTTTCCTGAAATAACCGCCCCGTGGGGGTTGGTGCTTTGGGGGGCAATAGTTTGCTAACATCAAGGCAAATTATTCTTAAAACGGTGCCCCTGTGTCCGAACCCGCTGACTTGCCAGTCATTGAGCTAAGTTATGCCATCGAGCTTTTGTCCAAAAAGCTTGAAATTCAGCCCGCTGAAGCTGAACAGTTAATTCGACTCGCAAAACTGGTCCACTTGCCTCGTGGCGCTACTTTGTTTGAACAAGGTCACCCCAGTCATCACTTTTATCTCTTGCTGCAGGGGCAGTTGAAAGGGCAGCGCTTTCGCCCAGATGGTTTGCAAGACCTGACTCTTTCTTTTTTCCCGGGGGAAATGATCGGCGAGCTCGGTTTTTTCGACCAGGCGCCGCGCACACTCACCATCTCTGCCCGCCGGGACAGCGTATTGCTTGAAATTGATCAAACCGCTCTGGAGCAGTTTGGCGAGTTCAGCCGCTCGGTCTATCACCACTTGATCCGAATGCTCGTTTCCCGGTTCAAGCGTGAACTGGGCTACAGCGGCCCTTTGAAACAACACCAATTCATTTTGTTTCAGTCTTTTGTTCGCCCGGAGGGTTTTAGCACTCAGGCGATCGAGGGATTTCAGTCTGCCATGGCTCGGCATTGTGAGTTGCGGCGCTGGAAGCAGCTTAGTGATGTAACGCCGCCAGTTTCGGCCCATATCAAAGACTGGGTGGTGGAAATGATCGAGACGGAGCCCTTGGAGGTTTTGGACGACCGCCTGATTGAAGAGCTTGATTGCATGGTGGTCATGCTGTGCGCAAGCACTTTGAATGATTCGCGCAGTTGTGAGTTGTTGAAAGCCCAGCTAAAGAGCGCAGACGACGATTTGCCCGTGTGGTTTGTACTGGTGCATGAAGCCGCGTGGGTTGAGCAGTCGGTGGTGGAACGCATACGCAGCAAATTTGGCACTGGATTCAAGCTGTTGCACGTGCGGCGCGGGCATCACTCTGACAATGCGCGTGTGGCACGGCACATTCTGGGACTGACCTTGGGTTTGGTACTGGGCGGTGGCGGTGCCCGCGGATTCGCGCATGCTGGTTTTTTTCAGGCACTCGAGGAGGCCGGCGTGGTGGTGGACACTGTGGGTGGAACGTCCATGGGTGCTTTGGTCGGTGCGCTCATTTCCTCTGGGCGCTCAGCCGTCGAGGTTAACAAGGCGCTTGCCATCAGTTTCAAGAAAGGTTTGCCGTTCAAACTGACAGACTACTGGATACCCAAGCATGGTTTTGTGAAAAGCAAGGCCGTTGACGAGGTGTACCGCAACGCATTTGGCGATCTGTTGATTGAAGACCAACCCATTCCGTTTTTCGCCATCAGTTGCAATTTGACCACGGGCAACCAGTATTTGTTTGAACAAGGCCCCTTGTGGAAAGCCGTGCGTGCCAGTACTTCTATTCCTGTTTTTTTTGAGCCGTTCATGGCCGGAAGGCATGTGATGGTGGATGGGGCACTGGTTAACAATGTGCCGGTAGATTGCATGCGTACCCGTGGCGCACGAAAAATTCTCACAGTGGATGTGGGTCTTGAGGAAGACATCACCGCGCACATGCTGGATGACAGCAGTGTACAAATGCCCACCATGATGAAATCGCTGATGCGGGTGATTGAACTGGGCGGTATTGAGAAGTCAAGACAGGCCAAAGTCATTAGCGACCTGTATGTTCAGCCTTCCATCGAAAAAATCGGTTTGATGGAGTTTGAGCGCAGAGAAGAGATCGTTGCCTTGGGTTACGAGGCTGGGCGTAAGGCAATTCCGGATATACTGGATTTGCTTCACAAAACTACATAACAACGCAGTCGTCATTCTTACGAGGCTTTGATGCAAAAACACTCTACGGTAGAGGTGTTGGGTTGCAGCGGCAGTATCGGTATTCCCGGACAAGGAACAACAAGCTTCCTGATTGACAGCGATATTTTGATCGATGCGGGCACAGGCCTGTGCGAACTCGATTTCGCCCGTCTTGAGCAAATCGAGCATGTTTTCATAACCCACTCCCACTTGGACCACATTTGTGGTTTGCCATTTTTGATCGACACGGTTGGCGTGGGCCGCAAAAGCCCTTTGCGTGTGTACGCCACCCTCCCCACAATCAGGGCCTTGCAGCAACATATTTTCAATGAGGAAATATGGCCTGATTTCTCAAAAATTCCTACAGCGGAAAACCCGGTTCTGGAGTATGTTGAGATAAAGCCTGAGCAGGAGCTGTTGTTTGGTGAACGTAAAATTACCACTGTAGAGGTGGATCACACGGTGCCCGCCGTGGGTGTTTTCTTGACTACTCCCACGGGTGGGTGGTGCTTCTCCGGAGATACGCACAAAACAGACCGGTTATTCACCCTTATCAACCAAGCAAAAAAGGTAGATTATTTCTTTATTGAAGCTGCTTTTCCTGACAAGGAGAAATGGCTGGCAGATTTGGCCAAGCATTTGTGCCCAAGTTTGTTGTTTGGTGAGCTTCAAAAATTAAACGCGGCATGTGAAATCTGGATTAGTCATCTAAAGCCCAGAGAGCACGACGAGATTCAAAAAGAGTTACAGCAGTATCCGGGAAGCCAGCCGCTGCGCATTTTATCGGCCGGAATGATTTTTAACATTTAACGGTTACACAACAATTCTATGAAATTCAAACTTTCCGCAGTCGCCTGTGCAGTGGTGCTGTTGGTCAATTCGCATTTGCAGCTTGCAAATGCGCAAACCCTGCCTGAAAGCACATCAGGTTCCCAGCCAAGCAGTGAAGAATACAAGGAACCCAGTTTCGCGGTGTCGGGTTTTGAGGTGTTGGGACCGGAATTAATTCCGCGGGACCAAGTCATGGCTGTGCTGAGTGGTTTTTCCGGTCGTGAAATCACTTTTTCCGATTTGCGAACTGCCACCGTGGCCGTTGAACAATTACATGCCGAGGCGGGTTATGAAGTAGTTCGTGTGTTGATTCCTGAGCAGGAAATCAAACCCGGTGAACAGCTTAAACTGCAAATTGTCGATGCGCGACTGGATGTAGTCACTGTTGCGGGTAACGACTACTTCACGGCGGAGTCCATTCAGGAAAGCTTGGTGGTGCTTCAACCAGGGGCCTTGATCAACACCGTGGACATGGATAAAAACCTGCGTTTGATCAATGACAACCCGGCGAAAATCGTCCGTGTACGCCTGGAGCCCAGCGACAAGCCAGGCTTGGTGGACGCGAAAGTGCAGGTTTCTGATCAAGAACCATTGGCTGCATATTTGACGCTGGACAACTCTGGTACCAATGCCACGGGTGACTTCCGCATGGGCTTGGCCTTGCAACACAACAATGCCTTTAACAAAGGTCACATGGCTACGTTTCAATACGTGACCTCGCCGGGGCGTTGGTCAGATGTCGAGGTATTTGGCCTGAATTACAAAGTACCGTTTTACAGCATTAGCTCCATGCTTGAATTGGCGTACAGCGATTCGAATGTGGACGCGGGTAACTTGAGCGTTGGAGCCAGTTCTGTGTCAGTGGCCGGTGCCGGTACCACTGCTGCAATTCGGTGGGTGAAGTTGCTGGATCGTTTGGCCGGGTTCGATGCTCGACTTACCTTTTCTCACGAAATCAAAGAGTTTGTCAGTCAGGTTCAATTGAACGGTTTTGGGCCAAGTTTGGTTCCAGAACTGGAAAGCAGACCTGTGGGCGTGTCTTATTCCCTTTCCGAGGCACTTGATTCGCGGCAACGGGCTTTTCAAATCGGGTACTTTAAAAACTATGTCACCGGTGGTAACAATTCAACCACCCAGTACCGCATGACCAACCCGGCCGCCGAGGCCAATTTTGATGTCATTCGAGCCAACGCCAGTTGGTCTGAACAGGTGATGCCTGGCTGGCGCCTGACCGCGCAGCTGGATGCACAACACACCGATTACTCTTTGATTCCCGGCGAGCAGTTTGGTGCAGGGGGTGTTTACTCCGTGCGTGGTTTTGAAGAACGGGTTATTTCCGCAGACCGCGGTACCCGCCAGTCGCTCGAGCTGATGGGCCCGAATGTCAGCAAAAATTTCGGCACTTTGTTTGAGCGTTTGCAGTTTGTTGGTTTCGTGGACGCCGCTCAGTTGAAGTTCAACAACCCAGTGTTCGGATCACCTGTCGAGCCGCATTTAATGTCCTATGGTGTGGGCGCGCGTTTCGCATTTTCCCCCAAACACCAATTCCGAGTCGACCTGGCCAAGGTGGTGTCAGGCGTGCCCATTCAACCGCATGGTGATGTGATGTTGCACGTCACTTTTGCCACTTCCCTGTAAGGAAAGACACCATGAAATCCAATCGTCTTTCAAGCCGCAGCTCAGTTCGCAGTTCAGGTACCCAGTTTCGACGCAAGGCCGTGGCTTTGGGTGTTGCCATGGCCATTGCCAGTTCAGCTTATGCAAACCCCACCGGGATGTCGGTGGTTGCTGGGCAGGCCACCGCGCAAACCATTGGCAACCTGATGCAGATTACCAATACGCCAGGTGCCATTCTGAATTGGCAACAGTTCAATATTGATGTTGGGCAAACCACGCAGTTTGTTCAACAAAATGCAGCCAGCCAAGTGTTTAACCGTGTTACCGGTGGCGATGTGTCCCAAATTCTTGGCACCTTGCAAAGCAATGGGCAAGTATTTTTGATCAATCCGGCGGGAGTGTTTTTTGGCCAAGGTGCCGTGGTTGACACCGCAGGCTTTTTGGCCAGCACCCTGGCAGCTTCCGATACAGATTTGCTGAACGGACATCTGCGTTTCAACGACTCCGCGGGTACGGCGGGCAACATCGTCAACCAGGGCTCACTGACTACGCACTCGGGTGGCTCCATTGTTCTGTTGGCCCCCAGCATTGAAAACAGCGGCATCATTCACGCCGATGGTGAGGTTTTGTTGGCCGCAGGTCACAGCGTTACCATTGTCGACATGAGGCATCCCACCATTGGCTTGACCGTTGCCTCCAAGGACGGCGACAAAGCAGTGAATCTGGGCCAAATCATCAGTAAAAATGCATCACTGTTTTCGCATTTGGTGAAAAACAGCGGCGTGGTTGAAGCCACTGGTGCGCAAGTGGGTGAAGGTGGCGTTATACGGTTCATCGCGCAAGGTGATGCATTGGTGGGCGGACAGGTGCTTGCCGAAAGTACCCAAGGCCAAGGTGGTGAAATTGACATCACCGGCCAACGCGTGGCTGTGCTGAGCGGAGCACGCATTTCTGCCGATGGTGGTACCGGTGGCGGCACAGTGCATGTGGGTGGGGGCTGGAAAGGGCTAGATGAAAGCCTGGCCAATGCGCAGCAAACCGTGGTGCAGGCCAACACCCAAATTTCTGCGAATGCCACGGCCAATGGCAATGGCGGAGAAGTGGTGGTATGGGCCGATGGCCACACTGCTGTGGATTCTGAAGTGCAAGCCAAGGGCGGTGCCCTGGGTGGCAATGGCGGTCGGGTAGAAACCTCGGGTAAGCAAAGCCTGGCAGTGAATGTGGCTGCGAATACTTCAGCAGCCCAGGGGGAAGCAGGGCAGTGGCTGATCGACCCGGCTAACTTGACGATTGTGGATCAAATTCCCCAAGGTGGTTTTAACCTTGAGCCTGCTCAGCAAGGTCCATTCTTTTCGACTGACGACATTAATTCAACATTTTCGCCAACGGAATCTTTTCTGTTGAACAGCACGGTAGTGGCTGGTTTGGAAAACAACGGTTTTGTACAAATTTACACCACTGGCACACAACCAGGCGACGGTAATTTGACCATTGCTGCACCCATTTTGATTGATCAAAACTCCTCTCAATCGACTGGTTTTAATCCAGAACTGTTTTTGGAAGCCAAGGGTGAAATCAATATTGATGCAGCCGTGGGTTTGATGCCTGGGCAGCAAGTTTTTGATGGCTTCGATCTGTTCTTGAGTTACGACATTGCAAAGCCTGTGTATGTCGATGCCCCGCTGTACTTGGGTAACACCGGTAATTTGATTTTGTCGCCGTACGATCTTGGTACGGCTTTACCCACCAACACGCAGGGTCAGTTGCCCCTGGATGGTGTGAATTTGTTGTCGGGTATGAACACCGGTATAAGTGGCCCATTGGCGTTAAATCGAATATACGTGACCAGTGCGGTGGCCACCGATCCAATGACCCAGCAAAGCTACATTGTCAGTCCCGAGAAAACGGTGAAATTGAATGTGCTTGGGGCCAACTTGATGGTGAATGATCTCAGCTTGTTTGGCATTGAAACTACCCCAGCTACTGATATTCGCGTTGGTGTAGACAATTTTGACTTGCCCGCACCCATTCAAGGCAATTTGCAATATAACTTCCTGGATGCGAATAGTCTGACTGTAGATGCAGGCAGTACCGTGTCTTCGTTCTCGGCAACGGTGCTGGACAGCAATCTGATGCCTTTCACCTTGACCCCGGTCACCTATTTAAACTCGCTCGTTTCAAGCGGCACGGTGAATTTCAACGGTGGCTTTAACGACGTTTTAGAGATCGACGCCAGTGCAGGCACATTGAATTTCTTAAGCAGCGATGGAATCAGCAGTTCACCATTTGGCATACACCAACTTGGCAACATCACTGCGGGTACGGCGAACACCATCAACCTGGTGGGCTCCACCATGTACTATCAAAAAGCGATTCTGAATGGCACGTTCAATATGATGTCCAATCAGTTTGGCTCGTCTTCTTTTCTCCGTGCAATTGATACCGATTTGAACGGTACCTTTAATATCGACTCTAGTTTTAATCGCACGAGTTTTCAGGCCTTAGGTATGGGGAGCAATTCCCGAATTACCCTGTCGGCGGGCTCGTTTCTTGAACTGGGGCGTGCATTCAACTCCTCTTCATCAGAGATGAGTGTGACCCCGATGGTTCCAGCCAAGCAGGAAGGCGCTTACATTTCAAGCACACAAGGGCAATTTGTGGCTCAACAGGGTGCGCGTATTGTGATGAACGGGGCGGCCACAGATGACATTATTCACTCGATGCCACCTTTGGAAACTGCCAGCTTTTCCGGTTCTCCCTCGGGCGGTGCAATTGTTGACATCACTGGTTTGGATGGGCGCCTTGACGCACCAGTTACGATTGAAGTCAATGGTTTCCTGAATTCCATCCAAACCGGCACTGAGAATATCGATGTTAACTCCAGCGAAAGTGTTGCGACCCCAATTACCACGATGGTGATTGACGCTGCAAATATTCAAGTCAATGCTGGGGGTGATGGCCGCTCACTCAGGATTGGTGAAGTTCAATTCTCGCAAATGCTAAACACTGATTTTGAACCCGTTGTGGATCTCGATTTCAATGGTTCTCTGACTGTGAACAGTGGGCGGGTACGCCTGGAGGGCAAGAACGTGTCGTCCATGGACGGTACCCTGAATGTAAACGGGATGAATTCTACCCTCGTGTTGTCAGGCAATTTTACGTCTGCAGATTTGTACAAGGTGAACCGCACCAGTGGTGGTCGCCTGGCAGCTGAAGGTTTGTGGGACAACAGCCTTGTAAACGCAAGCAACGCCGCAACTTCAGCCCCGCTGAGCAAGGGCAATATTCTGGTGGGTGACGATCTGGTGGTAACCGGTGGTTTGCTGACCAGCGCAGGTACTGCCAATTCAATCAATATTGCGCCAGACAGTTTTCTGGAGCTGCGCAACACCGAAGTAACTACAACCATCAATGTATCGCCAACCGGTGTGGTCTTGTTGGCCACCCAAGATGGAAATGGCGCACCAGTCACGCCCGCTGTATTGAGTGGAGCCACTATCAATATGGGCGGCGATGCATTCCTGATTGTGGAAACAGATGCTGCGGGTGTGGCCAACTTGAATGGCTCTGCAACGATCAGTTCAGGAACGCAAGGTAACTTGATTATTGCTGGCAGACGAGCTTATGACCCGATGGCCGCTGATTCCATTCCAGACTCAATGACCTTGAATGTGGGTAGTGGCATTCGATTGAATGTAACTGGCAATGCCACGAGTTTGCCCCCGGCGTTACAGTTGTTCTACGGTTCATCAACGCCCCCCGAGCGCCCTGTCTTCCTGGTGGGCCAACTTACCCCTGAAGCCGTGGCTTTGGCTGAGTATGAAGATTATGATGGACTTTCCACGCCAGTCACCACCGTGTTGAGCGGGTTTGCGAATCCTTCCTTTGTGATTGATGGCACCCCTGATGCATCGGCGGTCAATGGCTTGACCTGCTCGGTGTCAGATTTCTGCGTGAAATTCGATGTGGCCCAGGCTGGCACTTTTGCGGGCTCAGTGATTACCAATCTCAACTCAGCGGGCGTCACGGGAAGTGGGGTTGAATTTGCCCCCGATTTGACATTGAATTTTTCTCAGATTCAAACGCCTACCGACATTATGTTGATGGGGGGGCTCACAACGATTGCAGCCTCAGATCTGATGAGCGGAAGAAGGCTGCTTATCGGGAGTGATGCAATTGCCCGGTTTCTTAGTAACGCATCCAATGAAAATATTTCAAATAATCTGGAAAACAACGGTACGCTTGAGTTCCAGGGTAATTACACACTCAGTGGTTTGCTGACCGGCACGGGTATGTTGAACAACAGCGGTGTTTTGAACCTCAACAATAGCAGTGGAAGTGTTGTTCAAAATTCGATTGTAAACAGCGGCACGATTAACAACACTGGCACCTACACTTTTTCAAATTTGGTCTCCGGTACAGGTCTGTTTTCTAACGCAGGAACTTTGAACTTGACCGGTTCTGGCCTATTTGGAAATAGCTTTGTGAATGTGGGCACTGGCTCATTGAACTTCTCAGGTGGGTCGGTGCAGGACATTTACTTCGGTGGTTCTTTTCAGAATGCTGCGAATGTGTTCTTCAACGGCGGATTGTTTACTTTTGATACAGGTTACAGTCAATCCGCCGGTAACCTCACTGTCCAGCCAGGCACTCAATTGGTGGGTAACGTCAACATCAACGGTGGTGCCTTGCGTGGCTTTGCAAATATCACTGGCAATTTGAATGCACAGGGCGGTCGTATTGTGCCGGGCGCCTCTCCTGGCTTGATGACGGTGAGTGGTGATTTGAACCTGGATGCCAGCAGTATTATCGACATTGAAATTGCCAGCAACGGTGGGGTTCAGGGTACTGATTTCGATTGCATCGTGGTACAGGGCAACGCCAACCTGGCAGGCCAATTGAATTTGATTGATATTTCAGGCGGTACGCTGCTTGCAGGCAGTCAATATGCTTTCCTCGAGGCCAACACCATCAATGGAACATTTGGCAGCGTTTCCAGCTCGCCTGCAAGTTCTGCATACACATTCTCTTCACCAGTGATTGCGAACACCACGAATGGGCAGCAGTTGCCCATTCAGCAAATGAGCACCTCGACTGTAGCGCTGAGTTCACCTCCACCGGTGTCGCCTGAGCCGACTTCGCCAACAAGTCCAACCTCGTTGACGCAAAGCACCGGAACCGACAGTACTGCAGTGGGGCAAAACCTGAATCAGGCCTTTACGCCCACGTCCACTTCCACAAGCAGCACCGAGCCAAGCACGGGTACCACATCCACAAGCAGCACGCAGCAAACCCAGCAGGAAGAGGAGGCTGTCGAGGTGGCCAATCAAAGTACCGCAGGTACCACCATCTCACAGCAGTCCAATGATATCGAGTTGAAGACCACTCAAAGTGATCCACAACGGGCTTCGGCGGTGTGCAAATGAGGACCAACAACATGCAAAAATTATTGGCCTTCAGCTTGCTAGCCTTGAGTTTTTTTGGCAACAACACAGCGTTCGCCCAAAATATTCAACCCAAAGACCTCGCACCCACGGGTGGGCAATCGGCAAGTCAACCTGCCAAAGCAGTGGTAGGTACCATCAAAGTAGTGACAGGCTTGGTTAATCTGCAAACTTCGGAAGGCAAAAATAAATTTGCCAGTGCAGGTACCAAGTTGAATGTGGGCGATGTCATCAATACCCAGGCAAAAAGCACTACAGTGCTGGAGTTTGTGGATACCACGCAAGTGGCGTTGCGTCCAAATACGCGCTTCGTGGTTGAAAACTACGAGTATCAACCGGAGCATCCCATCGCCGACAAGGCAGAATTCAAGCTGGTGAAAGGTGGTTTGCGTACTCTCACTGGTTTGATCGGCAAGCGCGGCAGCGCAGATGCTTTTGCACTGAAAAGCGAAACAGCCACCATCGGCATTCGAGGAACCGACTTCACCGCCCGAATTTGCAAAGGCAATGAATGTACTCGCCTGGCCAAGGGCGAGTCTGACAAAGCCACAGCCACAAATACTTCTACTGCTGATGTGGCGGGGCGTATTTCCCAACTGACTGGCGAATTATTTGCAGTGTCGGTTGAAGGCAAGCGACGCGCTTTGCAAAAAGGCTCGGCAGTGTTTGCCGGAGAAACCATTGATGTATCGGAAGGCGGGTTTGCCGTGGTCAGCATGGCCGATTCTACTCGGCTCACTTTGCCGGGCGGCAGTTCCATGCAAGTGGCAGCCTATCGATATGCGCCCGCTTCGCCACAAACCTCTGTAGCGTCCTTCAAGTTGCTCAAAGGCGCAGTGCGCGCTGTCACTGGCGCAATTGCCAAAGCTGAACCCAACAACGTGAAGTTTTTTACTGAAACTGCGACGGTGGGTATTCGGGGCACGGCCATTGATATTTCATGTACGTCAGTGTCGGGCGGTTTGGTGGTGTGTTCGGGTGGAGCCAACCTGACGGTTGAACTTCGCAACGGGCAAATTATCGTCACATCGGCCAATTTGAATACAGTGATCAATGCAGGGCAATCGGCGGTGATTCCAGCGGGCAATACGAATATTCAGGTCATCAATTCCCTGGCCAATGTGTTGGGTAACGTACCCAATGCCGGCCCGCTGCCTGAAACAACACCTGCAAACTTTGAAACCTTGTCATCTACGCCGGTTCAGTCATTGACGCAGGGCAGTGGTTCTTCAGATGAGGGTTCGCAATTGTTCGTTGCCGTGAACGACGGCACCATCGTCATTACGAATTCCAATCAGGCGCCGCTTGAGGTGAACCGGGGTGAGGGTGCCTTTGTGCAAACCCTGAGTAATCTGCCCCCGCAATTGCTCACTGCACCGCCCGATGTGATTGTTCAAGACATCACCTTGTCGGCCCCGCCATTCTCGGCACCGCAGTGCGCGCCTTGATGGTAGTTGATGCATGAGCAAATTGATCAAGTCTTGGCGAAAAATTGCAGGCAAGGCGTTTCGCATCGGTGTGGGTTTTTCGTTCACGGCAGTGGCTTTGCTGCATGTGTTGGGTTTTGCTCCCAGCGAAGTGGTAAAGCGTCTGGATTACCTCATTTATGACGTGAGGCTGCGGGCTGAAGCACAACTGCCAGAGCTTGACCCGCGTATTGTGATTGTCGATATTGATGAACAAAGCCTGAGCGAAGTAGGGCGTTGGCCATGGTCTCGCGATGTGGTGGCCAAGCTGATTGTTGAGTTGACCGACAGATTGGGTGCTGCTTCCGTTGGCTTCGATATTGTGTTTGCCGAACCTCAGCAAAGTGATGCGCTTTTGGCTTTGGACAGCATCATCGAAAACAAGCCTGCACTGGGTAGCCAGCTCCAGGAATTGCGAACCGGAATTCAAGCGCAGTTCGATCGAGATGCACAGTTGGCCCAGGTTCTGGCCGACCGGCCTGTCGTGTTGGGGTACTATCTGAATCAGGACCCAACAGCTTTGTCTGGCGCGCTTCCGCCTGCATTGTTCAAGAGAAGCCAGTTGGGTGAGTTGACCTTGGACAGCACCAGCTGGCAGGGCTATGGCGGCAACATCCCTGTGCTGCAGAAAAATGCAGAGGGTGGCTATTTCAATCCGATTGTGGATGAGGACGGCACTGTTCGCTCCATTCCTCTGCTTGCTCAATTCAATGATGCTTATTACCAAAGTTTTGCTTTGGGCACATTGCGGCGAGCCTTGGGTAACCCACAGGTGATACCTGTGTTTCCTGAAGGTGTTCCCGATGACTATGGTGCAGTGGAGCTGATTGCCCTGAGGTCTCCCGAAGTTGAGTTGGACATTCCAGTTGAACGTGGCTTGTTGACCCGTGTTCATTTCCGGGCCAAGGGTGGTCCGAATGCTGGCGGCTATCGTTATGTGTCAGCGGCCGATGTGCTTGCGGGCACATTGAAGCCCGAGGACATTGAAGGTCGAATTGTATTGATCGGTACTACAGCGCCAGGCCTGCTTGATTTGCGAAGCACACCCGTGAACCCGGCCTACCCGGGGGTCGAAGTGCATGCCAATGTGATCAGTGGCATGCTCGACAGCATTTACAAACTTCGACCCGAGTATTCGCAGGGTTTGTTGTTCATTACGGTGTTGGCAGTGGGTTTCGTGCTGAGTGTGATGATGCCCATTCTGAGCGCCACCTGGTCTTTATTGGTTGCACTGGCGGTGTTGGTGGCCAGCGTGGCGATCAATTCCGTGCTGTATTTCCAGGCGGGCCTGGTCTTGCCAGTGGCGGTGGTGTTGTTGCTGGTGCTTGCCATATTCATGTTCGACGTTGCTTATGGATATTTGGCCGAGTCACGCAGCAAGCGGCAAATGGTGGATTTGTTCGGAGAGTATGTGGCCCCCGAATTGGTGTCTGAAATGGCCTCAGACCCCACGCGCTATTCCATGGAAGGTGAAAGCCGCGAACTCACGGTGCTGTTTTCGGATGTACGTGGTTTTACCACTATTTCCGAATCGCTTCAGCCCAATGAGTTGCGTGAGTACATCAATGAATACCTCACAGTGATGTCCGAGATTATTCGCTCCCACCGAGGCACGCTGGACAAATACATTGGTGACGCCATCATGGCCTTTTGGGGGGCACCCATTGCCGACGCTGAACATGCTGAATTGGCTACCAAAGCGGCCATGGCCATGCAGGAAGAAGCTGTACGTTTGAACGAGCGGCTGTTGGCGCGTAAATGGCCCACGCTGGCCATTGGGGTGGGTGTCAACACAGGGCAAATGCGGGTGGGCGACATGGGTTCAAAAATTCGCCGGGCTTACACCGTCATGGGCGATGCTGTGAATCTGGGTTCGAGGCTGGAGGGCATCACCAAAACCTACGGTGTGGGCGTTATTGTTGGTCCGCAAACCAAAGCCGCTGTGCCCGGTATGGTGTTTCAAGAGCTGGATGCGGTGAAGGTAAAGGGCAAGAACGAGCCTGTTTCAATTTATGCACCTTTGGGCGAGCACGCCACTTTGCCTGAAGCCAGCCTGGCCCACTTGGCGCAATGGGATGAGTTTTTGGCCGCGTTTCGTGCCCAGAAATGGCAGTTGGCGCGAGAACGGTTGAATGGATTACAGGGCAGTTTGGTGACGAATCCTACTTTGCATGCCCTCTACGAAAACCGTATTGAGTACTTTGAGTTGAATTCCCCACCTGAAAACTGGGATGGTGTAACCCAGTTCGACACGAAGTAAAACGAATCGACTTGATTGAATCTGGTCGACTTAGATCAATTCGTTTTGCTGGTTCAAATACACCTCGGGTGAAATTCGAAAGGCTGCGCCGGTAGGGCATGCACGAACACAAGCTGGGCCGCCATCTTTGCCGTGGCATAAGTCACACTTGTAGGCTTTTTTGATGGAATTCGCGTCGTATTTCACTGGACGTTCACCCAGGGGACCGCCCGAGCCAAACAGCAACCAAGACAACAAGCCAGTTTTTCTGGGGGGTGGTTTTACCCGCAATTCAATGGCGTTGTAGGGGCAGTTTTTGGCGCAATTACCGCAGCCAATACAGGTGTCCGCAATCATCACCTCGCCCTTTTCATTGCGGCGAATGGCATCGGGTGGGCAGTCTTTCATGCAATGTGGTTGTTCACAATGTCGACAGGAATGCGCCAGGTGAATGTTCTGGAAGGTGGGGCCAGCGTCTCGATCCAGGCGAGGTATCCCGTCGTGTGTTTCTGCACATGCACGTTCGCAATTGTCACAATGCACACACAAATTCTCATCGATAATCAAGGCGTTGGTTGCATCTCCCAAGCCTTGCTTCATCAGAAAATGAATCAAATCGCTTTCACGTTTCGCTGTACTTTCCCGGAAAATCGCATCATGAACGCGTTTGCCAATCTTGGCTTGCAGGGCTTTTTTCCAGTTGCTGTTTTTGCTCAACACGTCGATGACCGCGTCTGCTTGAATCAACAGCACTTCGGTGAGTACCGTCGCGGTACATGTCGTTTGGCGATCCGTACCATTCACCAAATCAATTTCACCCACATAGCTGCCTGCGGATACATACGACAGTACGGAGTCTTGATCATCAATCAACTTGGATACAGACACTGACCCGCGCCGAATCAGGTGCAAGCCGTCAGTTTTGTCGCCTTCACTGAACAGTTTTTCACCTCGCACGTAGCGGGTCACACTGATGCCTGATGCGATCAGTTGTTCGATTTCCTGGGGTTCTAGCTGCGGGGCAAGGTGTGTAGACAAGGCTCTGCGCACAAACGTTTCGTCGATGGTTCGTCGCACTGCATCCACTGAGGCAATTAGCTTCAACATGGCTTTGCGAGGCGTTTCAATCAATACGCAGTTTTCTCCCGCGTAAACCGTGGCTGTGCGGCGTCGCCCGGAGATCAGACCCATCTCGCCAAAATAGTTGCCTTTGTCGAGATTAAGAATGAATGGTTTGCCTTCCTTGTTCACCAATTCAATGCCCACGCCACCCTGCACAATCGCAAAGAAAGTGCTGGTGTAGTCACCTTTGTGGAAAATGACAGAACCTTTCTTGGGTTGGTGAAGTGTTGATTCCAGCATGAATTCCCGCAGCTGAAGGCGAGTCATCTGGTTGAACAGAGGAACGTTTTCCAGAATCATGTCCAGCACGGTCGAGACTGAAACATCGCCCAAGGGTTTGAATTTCTCAGCCAGCAATGGTTCGTCTGCGGGAACCACCGGCAAGCCCATGATGGAGTCAACGACTTCATGGCCCTGGTTCATCGCCTGCTTGATCAAAGGGTAGCCGCCCAGCGCACCTACGATGAACAGGCCCGGCACATTGGACTCATAAGTTTCACTCAGTGCGGGCACTGCGTTTGGATCACTGTTGGGAAATGTCACCCCGAAGCTTTCTACCAGGCCGCGGGGTGGTGTCGCCCCCAAACGGGCAATAATTCGGTGAACTGGCATGGCCTGCTCACCTTCGGGGCCTTTATAGCGGTAGTTGAGCGAGGGCTCTCCCTCTTTGGCCTCTGGGATTTCTTCTACTGCACTCGTACTGGTGTTGTAGAAGATACGCAAATCTTCATTCCTGTCTGCCGCAAGAATCTGATTCAGATTGCCTTCTTTACAGCGGGCAAATTCATCTTTGCGGTTGATCAATACCACCTTGTTGTTCTTCATCAAGGCCAGGGCGTTTTCAATGGCGGCATCACCCGCGCCAATTACAATAATCGTTTCATTGTTGAATTCGTCAGGGTCAGCCAGGGTGTATTGAACATTCGGAAGGTCGTCACCAGCGGTTCCAATCTTTCGTATATTGCCCTGCAAACCAATCCCCAGAATCACAGTTCGGGCAGTGGTTGTGCTTCCGTCCTCACAGGTCAGCTCAAATGGCCCGGCGCCATCATTGAGTTTGATTATTTTGCTAACTGTTTTCTTGTACTGAATATTGATTTTTTGATTGAGCAACTGAGAATCCCAGGTACCCAAAATACTTTCCCGTTTTCCAGCTTCGAATGACATGCCACTGCGAAGGGGCAGAAAGCCGGGCTCGGCCATGACATGCTTGCCCTTTTGGTACTTGTAAATTGTGTCCGATGCGTGGTTCTCTGATTCAAACAACACATACTTACAACCCAGTTGCTGCGCCCGTGCAGCAGCGGATAAACCTGCCGGTCCGGAACCTACAATGGCGACATCAAGTTCTGCTTGTATTTCGGCGAACATGGGTTTGAGATTGTCTTGCATGGTTTACGCTCCCACCGCGGCTTTCAGGGCCAGCAGTTCGGATTGGAATGCTTCGCGATCGTAGGCCTCATCATTGCTGAGTAATTTCAGCAAACGGTCCATTTTTGAATTCACGGTTTGCGCAATGCGCGAATTTCCTTTGCGGGCCAGGCCGTTGGCCACGCTGCTGATCGACATGTAGGCTTGCTCGGCCCCTGCGAAATCAGCGTACTGATTGTTGGCTGCCATGTTCACCAGGTCCTTCAGGATTTTTTCCAGTACCTGCTCCGTAAACGGCACGGTGGCCACCACTTTGCGCACTGTGTTGAGTTGGGCGTGAAGTACATTCGCGGCACGTTCAACTTCGTTGAAGTTGGCGGCTGGCGATGTACTTGCAATGTGCAACTGGTTCACCAGTTTTCCGATATCGCTGCTGTGTTGTGGCGCAGCCGCACGAATAATTGCTTGAACCATGATGAGGCTTGAGTTGTTAATACGTGCTTGCCCGGGGCTGCGCGCCAGGTCTTTGGACCAGTCTTTTTTGCTCATGGGTGAATGGCAGGCGTGGCAGTCGAACATCATGAGCTCGGGCATGATGCCCTGGCGGTTCCGCTTGGTGTCTGCAATCAATTCCAGCAAATTGGCGCTGCTGGCGAATTGCCCCATTGCCCAAATTTTACCGGCATCGTAAACGCCTTTGCGCTGCACCCAATCGTTGTCAATTTTGTAGTGAGGTGGCTCCAGGGCCATGAAGGTTTCTACTTCAATGGAAATGCGTGGGTGACCCGCACCCATAATTTGGTGGGTAATGGGGCGGCTTGAATCACCCACATGGCAACTGGTGCACAGCTTGGCAGCAGCATAGGGATCACTGGTGGGGTACAAGCCATTTTCAATGTTTTTTGCATGGCTTGCTTTGGGTTCAATATGGGTTTTAATCCATTTTTCGGCTGGGCCATGGCAGGCCTCGCAGTTCACGCCGTCGCTTTTGTCAAACCGCGGGCCTTGCTTGCTGGCCGGCACATTGTGGCTGTGGCAATCAAGGCAAACTTTGGCTTCATGGGCTGGTTGGGCAAGCCCCAGGTTTTTTGCAATGCGTTGCGATTGTGCGTTTTTTAGTACGGCATAGGCTTGTGTGTGAGGGTCTTCACGTAGCCATGTGGTGTATTCGTTTTGCAAAACAGGTGTCGCCGTGCGTTCAGCAATGCTGCCGTGGCAGGTGCTGCTTGCACAGTTCACTGTGCCCACCGATTGGTGTTGCGACTGGTGTGGCATGGTTTGGGCCATACCGCCTGTGGGCGCAGCCAGCAGCACGCTTGTGCCCAGCGCAAGCAACAGGCGATTGAAGCATCGATTCAAGACGTTTGCTTTCATGGCTTAATCCTTTCTGAAAGCCACTGAATTGACTTTGGGCTTGGGCAAGTAGTTTTCCTTTTCAACCTTGTCGGTCACAGTCCACAATCTGCCATCGGGGCGCAGGTAAAACGCTTCCATTTCCTTGCGGGTAAATGGGCGCGAACCAATGCGGCCAAACACGGCAATTTGCCCACCTGTTTCATCCACGGCACGATCGCGGTCCAAACCTTTCGACACCGACAAAGCCGCGCTTGGGGTTTTACGCCATGCAATCAATTCCGGCATGGGCGCAGGCGAGAAGCCGTAAAATTTGGGCTGCGTGTCGGGCGATGTCAGTTGCAACACTTTCAAACCATTCACACCGTCGGCCACATACGCAAACAGCGATGCATTGGTAGAACCCACCACCACATCATGCGCGTCATTCAGTTGCCCGTCAGCAGTAAATTGTTGATACACCACGGGCTTGCGCGGGCGTTCGATGTCTACGATGACCAAGCCCTGTTTTTTTGCAGCCACGTAGGCGTAGGTACGCGCCAAATAAACCCGTTGCGCATCGGCCAATGGCACCACTGCGCCGGTGTGCTCGGGTTTCTCGGGGTGGGTAATGTCGATCACTTCCAGCCCTTTGGCCGTGGTGGCAAACAGGTAGCGGAATTGAACCGCTGTGGCGCGTGCATCCTGCAAGGGCAGGGTAGTGATGTGGCGCGGCTTCAAGGGGTTGTTGATGTCGACAAACACCAGGCCCTTGGGCGTGGTGATGTAGGCATAGTGTCCACCCAGGGTAATGTGGCTGGCGCCGTTCAATACGCCGTTTTCATTCCACGTTACAGCTCGCTCGAAAAAGTTGTTGCGTGGTTCACCGTCGGCCAGGGTGTTTACATTCACAGCAATCAAGCCCTCTTCGCTGTCGGTGATGAAGGCATAGTTGTAAATGGGGTGGAAGGGCTGTTCCATATTGGTGATGCGCATCAAGTCACCCTGGTTTTTCTCGGGGTTGATGGGCTGGTTGGTGGGCAAGGCCATGCAGGTGGCGTTTTTTGTGGCCACATGGGTGTCGTGACCTAGCGGGCTAAAGGGCGCAGTAATTACGCGCTGGCCAAAGCCTTTGTTGGCCACACTGGCTGCATCATAGGCGCGAAAGCCTCCTTTGCCTTCAGCCACAAACACATATTCGCCGCGCAGTTGCAGGCAGCTGGCAACGCCCTTGGTGGTGTGGTCCATCAGCGCTGGCACAACGGTATCGGCCAGTTCTCGGTTGCGATTCAAGTGGTTCTGGTAATAGTCGGGGTAGGCATACTTGTGCAGGTAACTGCCCAACACGGCCTGGGGTTCGTCCCACTCTGTCACAGTAACTGCGGCAATGTGTTCGCTGCCACCCAGCCAGGCATTGAAGCCAATGAAGTTCACGAAGTTGGTGCCCTGTAACAGCAACTGCGCCATGATGGCGTTGTTGTCATCTTCACGTGACAAATGGCAATCGCTGCAGGTTTTGGTTTCTTCCTTGCGCTCGGTGTGCGGGTAGTGTGGTGCAAAAGCCTGCGAGGAAAAACCACTGGCGGCAATCGGTGGCTGCTGAATGTATATACGCTCGCGGTTCGCGTTCATGGACGACAGAATCAAAGCCGAGCTTGAACGAATTGGCGCTATGCGGTTGCCTTTCACCGGGCCATGTACGCCCAGCTGGAACATGTCGTCGCGTGCCACTTGCGGGTTGTAGGTGGCGTAATTCCGGGTTTCTCCACCCTCATAGTGCAGGCGTTCAGTTTTCCAGTTGGCTTGAATGGGCAAGTGGCAACCCGCGCAGCTGGTGGTCCAGCTTAAGTGACAGGTAAAGCAGGTCATCTTGTCGTTGTCGTGCGCCAGTTCTTTTACGCCCGGGCCCCATTTGCCATCCTGACCCTCTGCGCCTGCACCCATTAATTTGGCGCGTGCTGCTTTGGCGTTGTACTCAGGGTGGGCCGGGTTCATGTTGTCTTTGACCAGGCTCATTTCCCATTCTTTGTTGGGGTCCAGTGCCGCGCGCTGGTATAGCTTTCCATCGCGCCACTCGAAACGCTTACGCCCGTCTTGCGTTCGCAATTGGGTCAAATCGCTGCCGCGGGGTGGTGCGGCCGGCCCGCTTGTGCGCAAGGTGGGGTATTTGGTGGCAGTGCCATGGCAATCGGCACAATCCACTTCAACTGCAGCAGCCACTTCGCCGTAAATGTGGCCATTGCCGTGCATGTCTTGCGCAAAGTGGCAGTCCACGCAGTGCATACCCACGTCCAGGTGAATGGAGCTTAGGTGTACTGCCTTGTCGAATTTTTTTGGGTCGTCGTCGGCAACAATATTGCCCTCGGCATCCAGCAAAGCACCTTTGCGGTTGCGCTTGAACACGGCGCGGAAGTTCCAGCCGTGGCCATGGTAATCAGCAAACTGGGTGTCTTTCAATTTGCTGTTCAGTGTGGACACGTTTTTAAGAAACTCAGGGTCGCTCCACTTGCCACGCACCGCCGCTTCTTCGGGGTTGCGGTCCAGAATTTCACGCATTTCCGAGTCGGTGGGGTAGCGTTGCTTTTCCGGCCACATGTGCGGCGCATCGCTTTCGTAGTCCCACATGATGTAGCCGTAATAGCTGTTCACAAACACGTTGGGCTGGTGCATGTGGCACACCATGCACTGCGAACTTGGAATGGCGCGGGTGAATTCATGTTTCACCGGGTGGCCGCTTTCATTTTTTGCAATGGTTGGGTCAATGGTTTGTGTGGTGCCATCGTGACCAAACTTGGCGTAGGGGCCTGCGTGCTTTGGGTCGCGGTCGTTGGTGTAAATGGTGTGGCAACCTGTACAGCCGGATGAACGGTAATCGCCCGGTTGCTCATTGGTACCCAAGAACCACAGGTGCGGGTCGTTCAAACGGGTTTTGGTCACGTTAATCAAAGGCACTGCAATTCGCTGGCCCGTACCAGGACCCCGGTTAGATTGTTTGATGTCGGGCCGCCCCGGTTCATCCAGGCGCTGAATTTGACCCAGCACGTTGGGCAAGCCCACTTCCGGGAATATGCTGTTGATTACTTTTCCGCCGCGTTCAAACACACGGAACACGTCGCCGGGGGGCGTGGTTTCCCAGGCGGGCAAGGGTGCCAGTTCATTCAGAATACCCTTGTGCACAAACAGGTCATTGCTCGCTTCCACCGGATTTTTCAGCAAACCAGGCTGGCCATCTTGCGTGTAAGCCTCGCCAAGAATGTAGCGCTTGTAAGGCAAGATTCCGTTGTTATAAGACGCACCGCCCCACAGCATGGCCGAGGTGCTCATCAGGCTTCGTTCCTGGGCTTGAATGACCGGCAAATGACATGCACCACAGGCCTCTCGTGCAACACGCAAATCGCCCGGGTTGATGAAACGAATGTAAGCAGGGTGCTCTTTGTTCAGCTTGGCATATGAACGTTTTGGGTTGGCCGAGGAAGGGTAGTTCCAGAATTTCTCGTTGCGTGGCGCAATGTGCGCTTTGTCCAGCGCAGCACGGTATTCGGGTGCAAAGCCTTTTTCACGCGCAGCGCGGGTGTGGTCGTATGCCAATGAGCCTTGCTTGTCTTCTTTGCCGTTCCATTTCACGGTGGCATCGCCACCATGGCAATCGGTGCAGCCCAATACCACGCCAGGGTTGGCATGCATGGTGTGTTCATCGGTTTGTGTGTGGCAGGTCATGCAGCCTTCGGTTTTTGCAAAGGCCTGTTGCGCCGTTTGGCGTTCAGGCGCTGCAGGCGCCATGGTGTAACTCTTTTCAGGCAGCTTTTCACTGGCGGCATGAGCCACCGGGGCGATACCCGGAGTGGAAACAGCAGCCACTGCGAAACCCAATGCAAACAGCCAGCCCTGCCAGCGATTGTTGCTGGCGGGCTTTGTTGGAGGAGCAATGGCGGTATTCAAATTCATCAACAAACAACCTGCTTTAGAAACTCAAAATCACGTTAAACAGAAAGGAGTAAGGGTCCTTGTCTTCCGGAAACAATTCTTTGTAGCCCTTACCCGGCAAGAGTTTGGCGAACGACCCGTTCACCACAATATTTTGTGAGAAGAATGGTCGGTACTGAAAACCCACTGACGCATCAATGCCCAGGTCGGTGGAGGGAGGGCGCTGTTGTCGCAATGTGCCCAGCACATTGGTGTTGTCGAACTCAAGCTTGTTCAGGTTGGCCACCAAACGCAACTCGGGCAATACATCAATATCGGCACCAATACCCACTAACAACAGCCCTGGGTTGATGAAATTCGATTGTCCCTGTTCTTTGCTTGAACGCAGGGAGGGCAACACGCCGTTTCGGCCTGACAAAGCCACTCCACCGCCGCCGATCAAAGGAATATTTTGACGGATGAAAAAGCTGGTGTCGGCCCCTGCAAATTGGGGGTTCTCAAAAATTGCATCGAAACCTTCGGCTTTGCCATCAAAGGGATCTTCATCACCCGATGCATACAGGAAACTGCCACGCAAGCGGAACCAGTCAAAGTCGCGCGACAATTCCGTGGCATGAAAGAATGCATCAATGTCTTGCTCGCGCTGGGCGAGCGGGTGTCGATCCGTTTTACCTGTGGCGTAATAAGTTGACGTGGTAATGTTCATGCGGCCGTAATGGCCGTCACCGCTGAAACCAAAATAGTCCACGTGGTAGCCAAACGGTTTTTGATCGCCAAGCGATGAAGGGCGCGCCAGAAATCCGTTCGCATCAAAGTAACGCTCACCGTCTTCATCATTGCGGTTGTGAATGTAGGAAACCTGGCTGGTGAAACCCAAAAACGGGAAGTCTTGCCGATACAGGTTGGCCACGAAAAAATCATCGTCGCGCAAGTCTTGCCGAATGTCGTTCAAACCGCTGTTGGTGTCTTTTTCAACCCGCTTGAAGTAGCCAATGTTGTACTGGTAAATGTTGTTGTTGCGGTTGCCGAACAGGCGGATACCCATGGGCAAATCCTGAAACAGGAAACCACGGAAATCGCTGATGAATGGCTGAATACCCACACGCAAACTGTCGAAATCGTAACGATCGGATACGTTGCGCAGGTGTACATCGACAAATGCTTCCTGAATGCCCACAAACCCTTCACGGCGAACATCGCCGGAAGAGGATGCAATTTTCAGCAAGCGGTCTTCATTCACCCGCACATCGGTGTAGTTGAATACCGGTGTTAAACGGAACTCGTAGTCTGGTGGTTTGAACGTGGTGTTGCCTTTGGTCAGCGACAAACTCACGATCAGGTTGTGGGCAAATATGGATTGTTCACCATCACCAAAAATATTGGCTTGCCCAGGGGTACTCGATGTGGCCGGTGGCACAGGCACCGGGAAGTTGCGTTGCTCGTACAGCGTGTCGGCAATAATACCCAGGTTGAAAAACCAGTCGGGGCCGAGTGTGTTTTGCAACACGGGCAGGTCGCCCTTGATCACGTTCTGGTTGTAAGGGTCAAACAAGGGAAACTTGAAACCCAGTGACTGCATGATGCGCCAGCGATCCGGCACTGCCACGGTTTCACGGGGCAGGTTGGGCAAAGGCGGGGGCACTTGGCTGGGGTCGATCACTGGTATTGCAATGTCGCGCGGCACGATTGGTGTGTCTCGGCCCGGAATGGCACGTTGTACCTGCGGTGTTTGAGGAACCAGGCCAGGTGTTGCAGTGCTCGAAGGGCGAATGCCAGTGCCTGGCTGGTCTTGCAGCACATCGGCGGAAAAAGCGCGGGGCGCGAATACGCCCAGGGATTGCTCGCCGAATTGGCCGGTACCCTGTTGAACCCAGCCGTCGGTGCTGCCTAAGAAGCCACCCAAGAGGCTGTCTTGAATACGAACCCGGTACCAGCCGTCTTTCTCTTCATACGCATCCACCAATTGGCCCTTGAAAAACTCGCCGATTGCGCGAGATTCCTTGTTGGGCTTTGCATGCACAATGCTGCGGTTGTCGAAAACCTGCAGTAACACCAGTGGGCGTTCGGCGTTTTCAAGTTCTGCCATGTCCGGTATGCCCGCTACTTTTCGGGTGACCTTCTCAACAGTGTCCGTGACCTGGGTAACCAAATTGGGCTTTGTTTCGCCTCGAATATCTGCCCGAATTTGTGCCATTGCGGGCAGGGGCAACAAACCGGCCAAGATAAGCCCCACGGCCAAGGGTTTCAAACGCATGATGTTGTTCTTGTTCATGGTGTTGGGCACACGTTTTGTTCACTGCTGTTGTTGAACGGAGTTTGCGGGCACTGCACATACTTCAAAAATTCGCCTGAATTGGACAATTCATTCGCGGTCAGCAAGGTTGAGGGGAACGGCCGCATGGTACTGCCCACAGCTGCTGCGCCATTGATCACGCCCAGGTAGCCCACCATGTCATCCTGGTCCACGCCATCACCGGATACGCCGACCGCACCCACCAGTGCATCGCCCTTGTAAATCGGGAAACCCCCCGGGAATATTTGCATGCCATTTGCAAAGCGGTTTTGTCGACCTGCCGGAATATTCGCGTCGTCTACACAGGTGAGCGCTGCTGGTGGTGAAAATTGATTGGCTGCGCGTGTAGTGGCGGTGAGGGTACCCAGCACCTTGTTGGTCACAATGTTCAGTTGAAAGCCAACGTTGAATGGGCTCCACTGTGCGATCGGGGAGGAGAGCGGTCCTGTTGGGGTACCCACTTCACCGTCTGGAAAGTAGGGGCGGTGCACGTTGCCAATTGCCCGCGCTGAGTAGGCCGCAGAGCCGTTCAAGGCTGTTGTCGTTTGCGTGAAAAACGTATTCATTGCGTTGGCAAATGCCGCATGGTTACCTGCATCAATTGCATTGAAGTCAGTCAATGCTTCAGCTGAACTGAATGTGAGCGCAGAGCGCGCTTTTTGTACTGACACATCGGTGCCAAATATCGGTGCATCGGATGAACGAACCAAACCCAAAACCTGACCAGTGGTGTCAACCACGCTGACGGTAACTTGTGCGGCGGCGCCTAGCGGTATGCGAATTTGTGCACGGGCCCGGTTGGCAATCTTCATGCCTTCAACCAGAATATTTTGAACCTCAGTTTGGGTCAGATTGCCGCCTGCACTTGGAGGAAAACGTACCGATGTGTTGTCCGCGGGGTTGGTGATCAGGGTAAATGTATCCAAGCCGTTGAAGGCCGGGGCGGTGGTTGCCACGTAGCCTGATTGACTGGTCCCGTAAGAGGTGCCCGCGATTACATCCGCAACTTCTTTGTAGCCGGTAACCGCTACAAAATTTCCATTCCCAGCCAGCGCCGCGGCGCCAGCCATTGCGGGTGTGGTGTTGGAAAACTGAAAGGTCTGACCGTTTGCAGTAATACGATTTGCGCGAATTTGAGCGGGCGCCCGGAAGGCCTCAGGCAATGCGGCAAACGCGATTTCTTCTTCCAGGTCGACTTCATTGGTGAGGATGTCACGGTCCAGGCCGTACACGCCTTGGGTACCGGCATCGGTTGATGCAATCACGCCAATGCCACCCACCACCCGGCCTTCCTGATAAATCGGGAATCCGCCCGGATCGGCCGACAATCCCAATGGCGATCGTTTCGGTCCAATAGTCGCATTCTGGGAAAGCCACACATTAAGGTCCGAGCAGGGCAGTTGGCTGAACTGCACGCCATAAAGTGGGCCGCTTGGCTGACCTGTTTCCCCTGGCTGAAAAAATTCCTGAACAATTTGGCTGGCCGTACGGGTGCTAAATGCATTGCCGGTCGAAGACAAGTAGGCTCCGGTAATTGCTTTCGCAATCGCAGCCAATTCGCTGGGCACGGGTGTGAATCCGTCGAGGCCTCTGCCATTGGCACCGCTCAATCCGCTAGTGATGATGACCGTCGGGCTGGAGTTTGTCATCCGATAGACAGCCAACACATTGCCAACCCGGTCTGTAATTGCAATGGTTGATTGCACGTCGCGGGAGATCGAAGCCTGCACCGCGCGGGCCACAATATCGTTCACCTCCGGGATGGACAGGCTTTGTGTTCCCAAAGGTTCGATATTGAAATTAGTCTCGGACGAGCTTCCACCGCCACCCCCGCCACCGCAAGACACCAAGATGAATGGTGTTGCAAGGCATACGGCCACTCCCATGGCCATTCTTTTTAATTGGGTTGCTGTGCCTGTCATGGCATTTGTGCGTTTGCGCATCGACTTCTAACTCGCTCATCTTTGTTTTTCAATGGACTTGCTTGCCTGCAAAGTCCCCAGTTCACTGCTGGTCTGTCTACTCAAGCTACTGCGTCGAATGGCGATTACTTCACTGCCACTTCTTTTTTATGTATATGGTATTCGTGGCACACGCCACAGTCTGACTGAACTTTGTTGAGCACGGGTTTACTGCCCGCATGACAAGTTTGACAACCTTCAATTGCGGGCATCAGTACATCACTGGCTTCTTCGGATTTGGCCGCTTTGTGACAACTGTCACAACTTTCAAAGGCGTGTGCCTGGTGGTCGAATTTGGCCATGGGCATCCACGGGTGGGCAGGATTGATCTCGGCAATCTCGTACTGTGGCATTCTGGAGCCAGAGGTTTTCGTATTGCCCAGACCATCCACGGCTTTTACTTCGTGACATACCGAACATGCGGTGTTCTCAAACAACTCCACTGTGGCAAAAGCAGCCTGCGCACGTGGGTTTCCGCTCAGGTTTCGCAGGTTGGATCGATTCGGGTCTTTCTCGCCAGGGCGCGCCCGTAAAACAGCGCGTTGCGCATTTACCCTGTTCCGTTCTTCAGGGTGAAGTGCCAGATAACTGTAAAACTCTTCAACGGTGCTCAGCACTGCATCGACTGGGCCGTGGGGAACCTGTCGATCAGGCAAAGCAGGCTCAAAACTCAGCTTGTGACATTCCTGGCAGTGGCTTTCCATGCTGAGTGTTTTAAACCCTGTAGCTGTGTCCGCTGGCTCGTGACAGTTGGCGCATTCCATCACAACCTTCTTGCTTGGGCTGTCAATGCCCTTGGGGTCGAGATGAATGTCGTGGGGGAATTTCAGGCTGGTTTTCTCGGTAATGGGTGTGTTTGCCACCATCCGAATTCGGCGCAAATCACTGGGTTCCGGACCAGTAGCCACTGTGATTCTGAATGCCGGGTGTTTGTCTGCGGCAAAGTCGTTGACTGCCAATGTTTCAGTTTTGGGTGCCACAGTTTTAATATCTGCATGGCAAGCCGCACAGTCGGTGCCCACAAAATGTTTGTTTTGTTCTGCAAGGCTTTCGCGCCCTTTGTGGTCTCGATGGCAGCTTGCGCAGCGGCCCTCCTCAAATGAGGTGTCGGGCAGCGTTTGCTCGGTCACATGCAGACCCATATTGCTGTGGCACACCAAGCAGCTTTCGTCTTTCACTCTTGAGAAATTACCGGTATGACAAGCTTGGCAGTCGCCTTCCAGATTCGAGTGCGCTGAGGCCAACGGGCCCGGGTTCCAGATTGAATCGAGTGCCAGTGCCGTCATGTTTCTCGTGCTTGAAACCTGGGTACTTTGAAGGCTTGGGTGCGCATTTACCGGCAATTGGTCGGCAGGCACAGTTTGCGTTTTTTCGTCAGAGCCTTTGGACTCAAAGCCAAACAGCTCAGGTGCTTGCATGGCCACTAAAGGCAAAACAAAGAACGCAAAGAGAATGGGTACGAAAAATATCCAGGACAGGGGGCGCTTTAGCCCCAAGGGTTTTTGTAATGCCTGTTGCTCACGTTGAAGCGGGCTTTTTTCTTGTTCGGCCATGTTCGCTTACCAGTAAATAAAAACAGACAGCACGTGCGTAATCAACGCCGCCAGAAGGCCAAATGACAATGGAACGTGGATGGATAGCCACAGCTCAAGCCAGTACCGTAAGTGGTAATAACGGCGCAATTGTTTCAAGGCGCGCAATCGCTGCACCTGGTTTCTGTACAGGTCAGAGAGGTTGTCAGCCTGCGTCATTTCCCGCTGCAGATAATTGACAGCATTCTCGGTGGCGCAGTCTTTAACATTCCCCCTGCGTTGGCTTTTGCGGTTGGGGTAAATGCTTTGTTTGTGTGAAGCAGCGATAACACGCCCGACCATATCAGCTACATTCTTAAGCTGTTTTTGTGCCTCGCGGTCGAGGGTTTGAATTTGTTCCACTATTTGTTCGGGACTTTGGCGATTCAGAACGTTCGACATTTCAGTGGGATAACGCAAATAAAAACTGAGTCCCCAAACACCTGTGCCAATGGTTGCCATGGTCAGCACATATGCCAACGAATGCACGTTCCAGCCAATCTGAAAGCCGGTGTGCAATGTTGCTACCACCGACAGAGCCAAGCCCAAATAAATATGTGCGGATACCCAGCCGCGTAGGTTGCCTGTTTCGTTGGCGTACTGGCGCTTGCGTACACCAAACCACATCAGCCAAACAATGAGTAGGGCACCAATGGTTCCCAGGGTATAGCCCAGCCAGGTTCCGCCATTGGCATTGATTCTTGGTTGATCGAAAAGGTAGGCAAACGATGAAATGAGCGTCAGCAGCAAGGCCCATTTCAGGAAAACAAATCGTTTGTAGTTGAACAGGTTGTCCTGAATCATGTGTTCAGCGCCTAGGCGAATGGTCAGAGGTAATGCTGCTCAGGGTTTACGCTTAATTCTGTATAGCCGTTAATGTTACGTGATCATTGGTGATGTTAGTATCCCTACTTCATGTCTGGGGGTTAACAATTGAGTCTTGACGTGGCCTTTGTCGGCTTTATCTTCCTGTTTTTCCTAGTATTTTGCCTGTATTTTGCGTGGAAAGGATTTTTTTTCTCCAATGATCAAAAAACCACGAATGAGGTAGGGTCTCTGGAAGAAAGCCCTGAGTGGCGGGCTTTTTTGAACCGGCGCCAGGAAATCGAAACAGACCCCACGCTCGACACTTCCAGTAAACAGGTATTGATCGACAATTGGCTAACCATGGCCAGCGAGAGCAAGCCGCACATGGCTTCGGCCGCAGTTGTTTCTCCCCTTCGTCCGTCTTGGGCGCGACCAAATACCATGTCATGGTTGATCGTGGCCAGTTTGGGGTTTGCGGTTTTGTTTACCTACCTCATTGGTGCAATACATCCCGGTGTGTTGAAATGGCCTGAAGCGAACTCTGTGAATGCGCTTGCGCCCAGTGTTGATCAATCAGTGGTTGCTTCCGCCGGGCATCCTGGCGATGGTGCCAGTCTCGAGGACCGGCTTGCGGGCTTGCAAGCAAGGCTTGCGCAGCAGCCTGATGATTTGCGTGGTTGGGTACTGCTGGCACGAACACATGCCTCCATGTCCAATTACCTTGAAAGTGCGAATGCTTTGAAAAAAGCGCTGGAATTAACGCCAGGGCATCCAGACATTCTTGCGGATCTTGCTGACATGACCGCGATGGCACAGGGCAGGCAACTGGCAGGTGAGCCTGAAACTTACATTGCAGCTGCGCTGCAAAGCGATCCCCGCCATGAAAAGGCGCTTGCCTTGGCTGCAAGTGCAGCGGAGCAAGCCGGTGACAATGACAAAGCGCAGGTGTACTGGCAATTGCTTAGCCAGGTTCAGCAAGCCAGTTTGAAAAATTCAAACCCAAGGCCCGAGGACATTCTCACTTCCGTGAACGTCACTATTCCCGAGGCAGCCTTAAGTAGATTGAAAGAAAACTCTGCACTGTTTGTTTTCTTAAAGGCGCAGCCTGGCCCTGGCATGCCCTTGGCTGTGGTTCGTGTACCCGCATCTCAATTGACGGTGGGTGAACAGGCTGTGCGAATAGGGCCAGGTGACTTTATCCAGGAGGGTGGCGTTGCAGCCATGCCCGACACGGTTCATATTCAAGCACGTTTGTCGATTCAAGGCATGGCCCAAACTGGTATGGGTGATATCGAGTCAAGTTGGCAAACGCTTTCCCGCAATCAACTCGCTTCAGGTGTGGATTTAAGTTTGCCGGAACTTACGGCCAATCGATGATGCATATTTCACTCTCCGCCACTCGCCTGCAAGTTAGAACGCAGGCACTGGAAGCAGCTGGTGTGGTGTTGTCTGGCCCAATCGGATTTGAATTAATGCCGGGTGAGATCAATGTGATTCGTGGTGGAAACGGCGTTGGAAAGTCGACCTTGCTGAGGTTGATGAGTAATGCGTTGCCGGGCCAGTGTGTTTTGTTCAAGCCCGAGTTTGGCCTGCGCGATGAATTGTTGGTCCACACACATCTGCAGATTGTGTTGGATCATTTGGGCGTTGACAGTGCCCAAATTGAACCGTTGCTTGACAGGGTAGGGTTGG
Source organism: Limnobacter sp. UBA3528 (assembly GCF_002377005.1). Taxonomy (NCBI): domain Bacteria; kingdom Pseudomonadati; phylum Pseudomonadota; class Betaproteobacteria; order Burkholderiales; family Burkholderiaceae; genus Limnobacter; species Limnobacter sp. UBA3528. The sequence goes on from NZ_DFOZ01000031.1 coordinate 73,625, forward strand.
CCAATTGGCAATACGAGCGAATTGGAACCCTGTCCTCAGGGCAACGTGCACGTTTGGGTCTGTGTACCTTGATGGCTGGGCAGTTCAGGGTGTGGTTGCTCGATGAGCCTTTGAATGCACTGGACCACCAAGGCGTTGCAACATTGGCCAGGGTGTTGGCCGCGCATTTACAGCGGGGTGGCATTGTACTGATGGCCACACATGTGGATGCATCGGTATTAACACAGCACTTGGCGGGCGTCTCCGTGAAAGAAGGCAGGATTGACCAGGGTGCCTTGATCGGAGATTTCTCAACGGATGCTGGCGTGGGTGATGCTCGTACTCAAGCAATCGAGCAGGCCGCAAAAGTCAATTTGCGTGCATTGCTCAAACGCGATTGGGCGGTGGCTTTGGGCAATCCACAAGCCCTGTTGTGGGGTGCTTTGTTTCACTGGATGGTGTTGAGTTTTTTTGGAATCGGGCTTGGAAAGCCAAGCGCCGAATTTGCACAGGTGGCCGTGTGGGTCAGCTTGTTGCTCGCATTGATGTTGGGTGCCAAAGACTGGTTTGCAGAAGATCACCGCACAGCTTGGCTTGGTTTTGTATCAGGCCTTAATCCCGATAATATCGCTTTGTATTGGTTGGTGAGGGTTATATTTTTGGTGCTGTGCCAAGTGACCGTGCTGGTACCTGTTACTGGTCTGGTGGCGTTACAACTGGGTTTGCACGCCACGCAAACCTTCGACTTGGCCTTGGCTTTGAGCCTGGGTATTTGGGCTGTGGCACCTGTATTGGGATTGATTGCCCTGTTGGTGATGTTGACCCGCGGTGGTGCAGTTCTGGTCTATTTGTTGGCTTTGCCATTGTTGGTCCCGGTTTTAATTTTTGGGCTTGAGGCCAGTCAGGCCAATGGCTTGGGTCGCAGTGCAATTGCGCCGCTCGCTGTGCTTGCGAGTGTGGGAATGTTGGGTTGTTTGCTGGGGCCATTCGTGGCCAAGCGCCTTGTTGGTTTAATACAGGAATAGTGATGTTTGCACAGTTGGCTTCACCCCCCAAATTCCACGCCCTGGCCAGTTGGCTTTGGGTGTGGCTGCTCGCAGCGGGCGTGCTGCTGCTGGGGTTTGGTTTGTACACGGGTTTGTTTCTGGCTCCTGTCGATGGGCAGCAAGGCGAGGTGTATCGGGCCATTTATGTGCATGTTCCAGCCGCCTGGATGTCGATGTTCCTGTATTTGGTGGCCTGTGCCTATGCAGGTTTGAATTGGGTGTATCGCAGTGATGTATCTGCAGTGATGATGCGGGCTTTGTTGCCTACCGGTGCTTGGATGACTGTGTTGGCCCTGGTCACTGGTGCGCTATGGGGCAAACCCACATGGGGTACCTACTGGGTTTGGGATGCCCGGATGACTTCCGAGCTTTTGCTGTTGTTCATTTATCTGGGTCTCATTGCTTTGGGCCAACTGACCACCAACCCGGCCAAGGCTGATCGTGTATTGGCTGTTGGGCTGTTGATTGGTGCTGTGAACATTCCCTTGATTTACCTCTCGGTGGTTTTCTGGAATACGCTTCATCAGGGTTACAGCGTGTCGATGAGTGGCAGCCGAATTCACCCTGACATTGCCATGGGCATGTGGCTCAGCGTGTTGGGGTTCTGGTTGATTTGTGCCAGCTCGGTGTTGAACCGAGCGCGGCGTTTGTTGGTACAAAGGCGTTGGGTGTAAAGGGCAGAAGGCAAAACAATGATTCTTGATGCATGGCAAACAATTTGGGCTTGCGTAGGTTTAAGCCTCTTGATTCTGGTTGTGGATGGTGTGTTGGCTGGCCGAGCAGGCCCCAGCAAAACCGATCTGGTTCGTCAAAAAAAGAGAGATGACCGAATGGTTGGGCTCGGTAAAGGGGTAGGCAATGAGTAATGCACGCGCGCATCGCGCGGCTTGGCTGGCAGCCATTGTTGTGGTGGCTTTGGGTTTTGGTATTGCCTTGGTTAAAGTGTTTAACGAGAACCTGGTTTTTTTCTACACCCCCACTCAAATACTGGGTGGCGAAGTGCCCACAGGTGAAAAAACCTATCGCCTGGGTGGCATGGTCGAGGTGGGCAGCGTTCAACGCGAGGCCGACTCATTGAAAGTTCGTTTCGTGGTCAGCGACCTGAACAACAAAGTGCCGGTTGAGTTCAATGGCATTGTTCCGGATTTATTCAAGGAAGGCACAGGCGTTGTCGCAGATGGCCAATGGGACGGCACCACATTCAAAGCCTCTGAGGTGTTGGCCAAACACGATGAGGACTACATGCCACCTGGAGTTCAAGAGTGATCGCTCTCATCTCGCAGTTTAGCCTGGCCCTGGCCACTGTCTTGGCCCTGTTTGGTGCGGTAGCGGGGTTCGCCGCAGTGCGCGGCGTGTACAACCATAATCCAGCAGTTCCTTTGTTGAAATCGATTCAACGCAATGTGTTGCTGGTCTCTGGGCTGGTCAGTATTGCCTTTGTTGGTTTGGTCTATTCCTTTGTGATCAGCGATTTTTCAGTTCGCAACGTGGCTGAAAATTCCAACCTGGCTCTGCCGGTTTTTTACAAAGTGGCCGCAAGCTGGGGTTCTCATGAAGGCTCATTTTTGCTTTGGGTGCTCATGTTTGCGGGTTGGACTCAAGCAGTGGCATGGGCCAAATTCGAGGTGTCTGCCTGTTTCAAAGTGCGCGTACTGGCCACCTTGCAATTGGTGCTGGTGGGTTTTCTGCTTTATTTGTTAATTGCCAGCAACCCCTTTGAATACCTGTACCCCACACCTGTAGATGGACGAGACCTTAACCCGCTGCTGCAAGACATTGGCATGATCATTCATCCGCCCCTGTTGTACATGGGTTATGTAGGTTTCGCAGTGACTTTTGCTTTCGCAGTGGCAGGTTTGCTCGAGGGGCGCTTCGACATGACCTGGGCACGCTGGAGCCGCCCCTGGACCAATGTGGCCTGGGCCTTTTTGACCATGGGTATTGCATTGGGCAGCTGGTGGGCTTATCGCGAACTGGGCTGGGGTGGTTGGTGGTTTTGGGACCCCGTTGAAAACGCATCCTTGATGCCATGGCTGGCGGGTACAGCATTGATCCACTCTTTGGCCGTGTCTGAAAAAAGGGGTGCCTTGCGCAGTTGGACTTTGCTGCTGGCGCTCACCACGTTTGCTCTGTCGCTGTTGGGTACATTTCTGGTTCGCTCGGGTGTGCTTACCTCGGTGCATGCTTTCGCAACAGACCCTGAACGTGGCGTGTTCATTCTTGCCTTGTTGTTTCTTGTGGTGGGTTCTTCCTACATTCTGTATGCCCTTAAAACAGGCGAGGTGGGGCAGGGTGGTAACTTCAAGGCCACTGGGCGCGAGTCGCTGCTGTTGTCCAACAACGTGCTGATGAGTGCTGCTTTGGTGGCTGTGATGTTGGGCACCCTTTACCCTTTGGTCGTCGAGGTGATTGGTGGTCGAAAAATGTCGGTGGGGCAACCTTACTTCGAGGCCATGTTTGCGCCTATTTTGTTGCCTGCGGTCTTACTGATGGCATTGGGCCCTGATTCACGCTGGCGCGAAACGCGTTTGGCGCAATATATCAAGCCGGGGGCGGTGGCTTTTGCTGTGGCTGTGCTGGTGTTGTTGGGCGCAGCGCTATTCAATGGTTATTTCAGCCTGTTGTGGGCTGTTGGTGTGGTGTGTGCGGTGTTCATGGCGGTGGCCACGCTGGCCCACGCAGCGGTGGCCACACGCAAAGCAGGGGCCAACATTCCCGAAAGCGGTTTGCTGTATCGCATACGCCGTTTGTCCTTGTCCTATTGGGGCATGGTGCTTGCGCATTTGGGAGTGGCGGTGTTTGTGGTGGGTGTCAGCTGGGTAAAAACCTTCGAGACTGAAACTGATTCTGTGCTTAAGCCAGGAGAAACCTCTGAAATTGGCCCATGGCGTGTCACTTTCATTGGCGTTGATTCCGTACAGAGGCAAAACCATGTGGCTGCTCTGGGCGTGTTCGAGTTAACGCGTGGCGATGGCACCTTGATCCACTTGCTGGAACCGGAGAAACGTCGCTATCAAAGTTCAGAGCAAATCATGACTGAAGCGGCCATTCACAGCGATTGGTTTTCCGACGTGTACATCGGCCTCGGCGATGCCGTTCAAAGCAGTGAAAACGCCGGGGCGTGGGGCGTGCGCCTGTATTACAAGCCATTGATCAACCTGATTTGGTGGGGTTGTGCTTTGATGGCACTGGGTGGTTTGCTTACCGTGTTTGATCGCCGTTACCGGCCCAGAAAGAATGCGGTGGCGGCATGATCAAGAAACGCTTGCGCCTGTATTTGCCAATTTTGGTCTTGTTGTTTTTGGGTGTGTTTTTGCTCCGTGGTTTGTGGCTTGACCCCAAGAAATTACCCTCCGCATTGATTGGTAAGCCCGCGCCTGCGGTAGTGCTTCCCGTGCTCAGCTTTAACGGGCCAGAGGCTGATGCAGTGCAAATTGCCGACATTCAAACCCTTCAAAACATCGATGAATTGAAAGGCCAGCCGTGGGTACTGAATGTGTTCGCATCGTGGTGCCAGGCTTGCTTGGTGGAGCACCCGCATTTCATTGCTTTGGCAAAACAGAACAAAATCAAGCTGGTGGGCTTGGCTTACAAAGACGACCTGGCCAACACCCGCCGTTGGCTGGCGCAATACGGTAATCCTTATGACTTGATCCTGGTAGACCAGCAAGGTCAGTACGGCATTGAATTGGGTGTGTATGGCGTGCCCGAAACTTTTTTAATGAGCGCCAACAACACGATCATTCACAAGCAGGTGGGGCCAATTCCCGCTGATTATTTCGACAGCATGGCACTGCCCGCAATAGAGGCTTCCCGATGAATATGAATGATCTAAATGCAGCTGAGAAAGAACAGTACAAGGAAGTGGCCAGTGAGTTGCGTTGCTTGGTGTGCCAGAACCAGTCGCTGGCTGATTCTCATGCTTCTTTGGCCGTCGATTTGAAAGACAAAATTGCCGAGCAAATTCGTGCTGGCAAAACCAACGAAGAAATTAAAAGCTATATGCAAGATCGCTATGGCGAGTTTGTGATCTACAAGCCCGCGTATAGCATGGAAAATGCGGTGTTGTGGTTGGGACCTTTTGTGGTGTTGGTAATTGCGGTGGTGTTGGCGCGCAAAGTGGGCAAGGGTTACAAAATACCAAAAGATGAAATGCCCCCCACCATGGCCGGCGACAGTGACTGGGCAGAAAAACTTTACGACGACGCAAAAAAACGCGAAGCGAAGAAATAAAAAAACCGAACCGTGATTGCTCAGGGTTCGGTTTTTTTGTATCAAACAACAGCTTTACTTCAATGGCTTATAGCGCACTCGCTTCGGGCGAGCACCTTCTTCACCAAGTCGCTTGATTTTGTCGGCTTCGTATTCCTGAAAGTTGCCATCAAAGAACACCCACTGGGAATCGCCTTCACAGGAAAGAATGTGTGTGGCAATGCGGTCCAGGAACCAGCGGTCGTGCGATGTCACCAGCACAGTGCCCGCAAATTCCAGCAGCGCGTCTTCCAGCGAACGCAGTGTTTCCACATCCAGATCGTTTGATGGTTCGTCCAGCAGCAACACGTTGCCGCCAGAAATCAAGGTTTTGGCCAAATGCAAACGGCCACGTTCACCACCGGACAAATTGCCGATCAATTTTTGCTGGTCGCCGCCCTTGAAGTTGAAGCGGCCCAGGTAAGCACGTGAAGGCATCTCGAACTTGCCCACTGTCAGAATGTCTGCGCCATCGGCCACGCCATCGAACACGGTTTTGTCGTTCGGCAAGGAATCACGCGTTTGGTCAACCACAGCCATGCGCACGGTTGAACCTATTTTGATGTTGCCGCTTGTGGGTTGTTCAGTGCCCGCCAGCATTTTGAACAGGGTAGATTTACCCGCACCGTTGGGGCCGATCACACCCACAATTGCGCCGGGTGGAATCTTGAAGCTCAGGTTGTCAATCAGCAAGCGATCGCCAAAGGCTTTGCTCACATTTTCAAATTCGATGACTTCATTGCCCAAACGCTCTGCCACAGGAATGAAAATTTCCTGTGTCTCGTTACGCTTCTGGTATTCATGGCTCGACAATTCCTCAAAGCGTGCAATACGCGCCTTTGACTTGGCTTGTCTGCCTTTTGGGTTTTGACGAACCCATTCCAATTCTTTCTTCAAGGCTTTCTGGCGAGCGCTTTCGCTGCTTTCTTCCTGCTTCAGGCGATCCTGTTTCTGGTCCAGCCAGGAACTGTAGTTGCCTTTCCATGGAATGCCAGATCCACGGTCCAGTTCCAGAATCCATTCCGCAGCGTTGTCCAGGAAGTAGCGGTCGTGGGTTACAGCAACCACAGTGCCGGGGAACTTGTGCAGGAACTGTTCAAGCCAGTGCACTGATTCAGCGTCCAGGTGGTTGGTGGGCTCGTCGAGCAGCAACATGTCCGGTTTGCTCATCAACAGGCGACACAAAGCCACCCGGCGTTTTTCACCACCGGACAAATTGGCCACATTGGCTTCCCAGGGTGGCAGGCGCAGTGAATCGGCTGCAATTTCCATCAAGTGTTCTGCATCATTGCCTGCGGCAGAAATGACCGCTTCCCACTTGGCTTGTTCTTCAGCCAGCTTGTCAAAGTCGGCTTCCGGGTCGGCATAGGCAGCGTAAATTTCTTCCAGTTTTTGCTGGGCCATGCCCAGTTCGCCCAGGCCTTCTTCAACAGCTTGGCGCACAGTGTGTTCCGGGTTCAGTTCAGGTTCCTGGCTCAAATACCCAATGTTCAAATTGGGCATGGGCACGGCTTCGCCTTCGATGTCTTTGTCCACACCCGCCATAATTTTCAGCAAGGTGGATTTGCCAGAGCCGTTCAAGCCCAGCACACCAATTTTCGCGCCGGGGAAAAAGCTCAGCGAAATGTTTTTCAAGATCTGGCGCTTGGGGGGAACAATTTTCCCCACGCGGTTCATGCTGTAGACGTACTGGGCCATTCGGTTTCCAATTCAATAGGTTTAACGTTGCCGCAATTTTAAATCATCGCAGGCAGTTGGGGGGTTAAAGCTTGGCGTTCTTTGCTGGCCTCACCCAGCAAGGCCATGCCAAGCAGGGCGCCGTCCTTGCCCTTGAACAAGGCTTTCACACCGTTCTCGTCCGCTGTAATTTCCCATTCGCCTTCATGTTCAGGCAAAGGTGGGTTGACCACTGCCGGGCAATCGGGCGTTTTGATGCTGACCGGCATGGCCGGGAATTTGATCTCGGTGGGCTTGCCTGCCAGTGTTTGCGCCATGGCGCGTGCGGCTTGCATCACTGGCATGATGTAGGGCAGAACGAACTTGCCCAGGTATTCTGCGCAATCACCCAAGGCATAAATGTTTTTGTTGCTGGTCTGTCCAAGGTTGTTCACCACGATGCCGCGCGACACATCAAGATTCGCATGTTTCGCAAGTTCAGTACGTGGCTTCAAGCCGACGGCTGATAACACCAAATCAGCTTGGGTTGTTTCGCCTGTGGAATCAGTGAGTGTGTAGCCTGCCCCGTTCTTTACAACGGAACTCACTGTGCGACCCAGTTTCCAGCTCACGCCTTTCTCGGCCAGTTTGTTTTGCATGAAGGAACTGGCTTGTTCGGGCAACAGTCGAGCCAAAGGACGATCGGCCAAGTCAAACACGGTGGTGTGAATGTCAGCTTTCAACAAATCGTTGGCAAATTCACAACCAATCAAACCCGCACCCAGCACTGCGACTTCTTTCTTGCCGTCCAGCAGTTTTCTGAATTCCGCATAATCATTCAGGTCGTTCACGCTCACCACATCGCCAGCACCAGCACCTTCAATCGGCAGTTTGATGGTGTCGGCACCCAGAGCCAATACCAGGTTGTCGTAGCTGAACTCGCCTGCGCTGCTGGCCAATTTGCGCGTTGATGCATCGATCGAGCTCACGTTTGTATTGGCGACCAGTTCAACTTTTTGCTGGTCTGCAAATTTGGCTGCTGGTGTCATCACCAGGCTTTCGGCTGTCTTGCCGCTGGCCAGTGCATTGCTCAACATAGGCTTGGAATAAAAGTCACCGCTGTCCGCGGTAATCAGGCGAATTTCCGCCTCGGGGTCTGCTTTGCGGAGTTCTCGTACCAAAGTCCAAGCGGCCACGCCGCTGCCAATGATGGTGGTGTTCATAGTTTTAATCCTGTGTGTTGCACTTGAATTTCAATAGTCAATTTCTATAGTTGGTGTTTACCAATCGCCAATCGCTATCGTAAACGCTGAGTACTGGCATTGTAAGCGCAATCCAAATGTATACGGGTGTTTACCAAACAGAGTGGCATTGGTTAAGATGCGCGTAGACATTCGGTTTTCAAGCCATATTCTCAGTTAGGCTTGCTACATTCCTTTATTATCAAACGACTTTTACACAATACACATCAAAGGGAGACAACTTTGAGTACATTTGATCGCGTCGGCACTTCTCGTTTTATCAAAACCGCAGCCTTGGCTTTGTCAGTGACTGTTTTGGCCGCTTGCGGATCAATTACAGGCATCAAAGACATTCCTGAGTATCTGGATTCCGATTTCGAACACGTGGGTCCGCGTGATTTCATCACGAATATCGATTTGGCCCGAATCAAGCTGGGCATGTCGCCGCTTCAGGTGCAAAACCGTTTGGGTATGCCCATGTTGAGCGCGAAAGATCAGGACGATCGCTGGGACTATGTGTTGAAAAAAGGACAGGGAGCCAGCGAAGAATTCGTACCCTATGCTGTTTACTTTAAAGACCAAAAAGTGGTGCGCTTGGCACCGTTAACCCCACCGCCAGCCCCTGTGGCTGAAGCCCCTGCCGAGGCGCCGGCAGTTGATGCGTCTGCTGTTGCAGCGCCCGAAGCCAGCGCAGGCGAAGTGATGGCTCCAGAACCCAGTTTGGCTGTTGGTGCCGATGTGGGCGATGCTGCGGCAATCAACGATATGTTGAGCAACTGGGCCGCAGCCTGGTCTTCCAAAGACGTTCAAGGCTATTTGGGTTTCTATGCAGATACTTTTGAACACGGTAAAAAGTCTCGCGCTGCATGGGAAGGTCAGCGTCGCGCACGCTTGTCTGACAAAGAAACCATTTCTGTCAGCGTGTCTGATGTACAAATTGATGTGCAGTCCGAGGCCTTGGCCACCGTCAAGTTCAAACAAGACTATTCATCGAATCGCTACAATGACTCAGGTATTAAGGTACTAACTTTGTCCAAGGCCAGTGGTGCCTGGAAAATTCAACGCGAAGAATTTCAGAAGTAATTCTTGGCCTGAATGAAAAACCCCTTGCTGAATCAAACAGCAAGGGGTTTTTTTTTATGGTGATTGCTTGGAGAATTTACTGTTCGAAAATCTGAATTTTTCCACAGCCATCGAGACGCTCAACCAGATCACTGCCCATCAGTTTTGATGGAGTGTATGCGCCACCTGCCACATTCTTCTCCATCAAAATAAAGCTGGCCACTGCCAGTGATCCCATCACTGTCAAAGAATATCCGTTGGCCGTTTTTACACGCGCCACCACTTTTTTGCCCTCGGCATTCGTTGCCTCACCCCACACATAAGCTGGCATCTTGGCACGTTGTTCTTCGTTGGGCCCTTCCACTTTCGCAGCCTGTTTTTTCAGAATGCCTTGAATCAGAGACATGCCTAGAATAGGGCGGGCCAGGTTTGCAGCGCGCATCATCCGTACCGATTTAGGTGAGGAAGGAATGTACACCTCAATATTCCGAATCCCAGTGCTGTGGAATGCCGTGGATACATCGCCCCAAGGAATCGTGACTGCAAATTTGGTGCCATTGCCAAAGTTGATTTCACGGGTACTGTAACCCAAGCCTACCGCCTTGATTTCACCATCTTCTCGCACCCGTCCACCCAGCTTCATGGCTTCGACTGTTGTTTTGGCGGTGCCAGCCGACAGTCCGCTTCGGGAATCAAATCCCAATGCCAGGTGTGTTGCATCAGGCAACAATTCATGCAGGCGGGAAGCCACGCAATCTGTGGGAATCACGTCGAACCCTACGCCAGGACACAGCACAATTTTTTGTTTGCGCGCCTTGCCGCTCAGTGACTGGGCCAACTCGAACACTGAAATTTCACCAGTGATGTCCAGGTAGTGTGTTTTGGTCTGCAGGCAAGCCATCATCATTGGCTCGGCTGTCTCTGAAAACGGGCCTGCACAATGCAAAACCAGATCAACCTCATTCAAACCTTCAAGCACCGCAGCTTCATCATTCAATGAAAAGACACGGCTAGGCAAACTCAATTTGTTGGCCAAGGCCGTCACTGCTGCCTCGTTGCGACCTGCCAGAATGGGGCGCATGCCGCGTTTGGCGGCTTCACGTGCAATCATTTCACCGGTGTAACCATTGGCACCGTAAATCATCCAGGGCATTGCGTCTCCTAAAGCGCTTTGGAGCCCGTGTAGGGCTCCCTTGTTGTTTTGTTCAAGATTCCAGTTTGGCTTTTACGCGATCGAGAAACGTACCGACCTGTGCGTCGAATTCAGATTTCACAATGCCTTCTGCAATTCCTTTCATCAGTCTGGGCACAGGCATTTCGAACTCGCCGGTGGAGCGGAACGAGATTGTACATGCCTTGGGGCTGTCTTCCTTAATCACCCAGCCGCCCGACACGGTGGCATTGCCTTCGCCAGGAACCGGATTCCAGTCGATTTTCGATTTGCCGTCGTTTGTGTATTTCACTGCGTACTTCACTTGATGAGAAATACCTGCTGCACCAATCTTCGCCATTTCCCAGCGCCACACCGCATCGCCAAGATCAACAATTTTGTCCAGTTTGGGAAACAGGGCCACGGTGTCTGCAACATCTGCCAACTGGTCGAATGCTTTCTTGGCACTGCATGCCACTTTGAACGATTTTTCGATTTTCACATTCACGTTAACTGCCATATGTCCCTCGCTTTTTATTGTGGATGTTGTACTGCATGGGTTGAAGTGTATCGGTTAATTGGCGCGCTTGTTAGCCCGATGAGGCAACTGGGTGGCGCTTGATCGGGGGCTTGTGAAATCTCGTGAAATACCGGGTTCAACCAAAAACAGCTGTGTTGCGGTGCACTCGAGTGATTGTGTGTTCAAACCGTTGCCCAGATTGATTCTCTTCTATTGAGCCGAGAGATTATGCTGCGCTGCAATGTAAATCATTGATTTTTTTCGAATTGAGGCTCTAGAAAAGTCGCTGTTTTTTTGGTGCAATGAGGTTGACAGTTGTTCACTGAAAGCGCATGTTACGCCTAAGTAACTTAGAAGTAACTTTGATGACATTCAAGGGGTATAAACATGTCAAATTCTCTTTTCGCCGTTTTCTCAGCAGTTGTGCTGATCGGCCTCGTCTACAGCGGTGCGAACCTGCTGACCTTCACCGCCGCAATCGGCGCGTCTGCTTTGGGCTTCTATGCTTTGGGTGGTCTCGGTGAGTTTGGCCTCATTGTTTTTGCTGCAATTTATCTGCCCATCGCCGTGGTGCTGAATGTATCCAGCCTGCGCCGCGGTGTGCTGACTGCACCAATTTTCAAGGCTTTCAGCAAGGCCCTGCCAGCCATGAGCCCCACTGAAAAGGACGCGCTTGAAGCAGGTGACACTTGGTGGGAAGCCGAAATGTTCGGTGGCAAGCCAGATTGGTCCAAGCTGATGAACGTGAAGTACACCGAGCTGACTGCCGATGAAAAGTCTTATCTCGAGAATGAGACCGAAGAGCTGTGCAAAATGCTCGACGACTGGAAGATCACTTTCGAATTGAAAGACCTGCCGCAAGAAGTGTGGGATTTCATGGGCAAGAAGAAATTCTTTGCCATGTTGATCGCCAAGGAACACGGCGGTTTGGGTTTCTCCCCTTACGCACAAAGCTGTGTGGTCGCGAAGATTGCAACGCGTTCGCTGACCGCGTCAGTGACCGTGATGGTTCCCAACTCCTTGGGCCCAGGCGAGCTGATCATGCACTATGGTACGCAAGAGCAGAAAGATTACTGGCTACCACGCTTGGTAGATGGTCGCGAAATTCCATGTTTCGGTTTGACCGGTCCTGAAGTGGGCTCCGATGCCTCAGCAATCCCTGACACTGGTGTTGTTGTGAAGCGCGTGGTGAATGGCAAAGAAGAACTGGGCATTGTGCTGAACTTCAGCAAACGTTATATCACCTTGGCCCCAGTGGCCACTGTGGTTGGTTTGGCATTCAAGTTGAAAGACCCTGAAGGGTTGCTGGGTGACAAAAACAAGGTCGACTACGGCATTACCTGTGCCTTGTTGCCTGCCGACACTCCCAATGTTCAAATTGGTCGCCGCCACTTCCCAGGTGCGGTGTTCATGAACGGCCCAATCATTGGTAACGACGTTTACATCCCACTGACCTCCATCATTGGTGGCCGCGAAATGGCTGGCAAAGGCTGGAGAATGCTGGTTGAGTGTTTGTCAGCAGGCCGTGGTATTTCATTGCCAGCTTTGTCTGCAGCCTCCGGTTGGGGCATGTACCTTGCCACCGGCGCTTACGCACGCATTCGTCGCCAGTTCAAAATGCCGATCGGCCGTTTTGAAGGTGTTCAGGAAGCAACCGGTAAAATCGGTGGCCTGACATACAAACTTGAAGCGTCGCGTGTATTGACCGCAACTGCCTGTGCAGAATGCGCACCTTCAGTAGTTACTGCCATGATGAAGTACCACATGACCGAAATGATGCGTGAAATCATTCTGCGCTCCATGGACGTACACGGTGGCCGCACCGTTATTCTTGGCCCACGCAACTACTTGGGTCAGGCTTACCAGGCCATGCCAGTTGCCATTACAGTTGAAGGCGCGAACATCATGACACGTAACCTGATCGTATTTGGTCAGGGTGCAATCCGTTGTCATCCTTGGGTCCTGAAAGAAATGCAGGCTGCCCAGAACCCCAACAAAGAAGAAGGTCTGCGTGATTTCGACACTGCATTCTTTGGTCACTTGGGTCATATTTTCAACCGCGCCATGCGTGCCTTGGTTCTGGGTTTGACAGGCAACCGCCTGGCGAAAAGCCCGGTCAGCGGCCCCATGGCCGACTATGCAAAAGCCATTGAGCGCCGTTCTGCTGCACTGGCATTCACCGCCGACGTGGCCATGGGCGTACTGGGTGGCGAACTGAAGCGCCGTGAACGCCTGTCCGCCCGCCTGGGTGACGTGTTGAGCCACCTGTACATGGCCACAGCGGTGCTGAAGTACTTTGAAACCAACGGTCGGTTGGCCGATGAGCTGCCACATGCACAATGGGCGATTGAAGACTCTTTGTTCGAAATCGACAAGGCATTCACCGAGTTCAACCGCAACTTCCCCAACAAGGCTGTTGGCAAGCTGCTGAGTTTCGTGGCTTACCCATTGGGCATGGGCAAAACCAAGGGTCCAAGCGACAAGGTGAATGCTGAAGTGGCTGAACTCTTGATGACTCGCAATGCTTTCGCCAATCGCTTGCTTGACAAGGTGTTCGTGGGTGAAGGTTTGTCTGACCCGACAGGGCGCATTCTGGAAGCTGCCGACAAGCTGTTGTCCATCGAGCCTGGTTACAGCAACTTCCTGAAAGCAGTGTCTTCAGGCAAGGTGGTGGGTGAAGGTCTGGAAGCCCAGTTGAAAGACGCTGTGGCCAAAAACGTCATCAGCCCAGATCTGGCCCAAGGCATCCGCGAGTACGAGCCAATTCGTTTCGATGCGATCCTGACAGACGACTTCAGCAAAGACTATTTGCGTACCAATGGTCAAATTCCTGACGAGATCATTGAAGCCAAGCCTGTCACTGAGTACAAGGCAGCTGCTTGATTTTAAAGGGCAAGTTTTTCGACAATATTTTGTTGTAGTGAAAACATCGAAAGGCCTCGCGAAAGCGGGGCCTTTTTTGTTACTCGTTCAGAATTTTTTGCGCTATGCTGAATACATGGCAATTGAATTGATTCGTGACAATCGTTTTGGTGCATTTTTCTGGACGCAGTTTCTTGGCGCGTTCAATGACAACCTTTTGAAGTTCGCGGTGACCCTCGCGGTGACCTACAACGATGCGCTTCGTGGCAGTTTTTCTCCTGGCCTGCTCATTAATCTGATCGCAGCACTGTTCATTCTTCCCTTCGTGATTTTTTCAGCCACCAGCGGGCAACTTGCCGACAAGTTCGACAAAACCAAGGTCATGCGTTTGGCCAAGTGGCTAGAGCCGCCTATTGTCTTGATTACCGCTGCTGGATTTCTCCTGAATTCAGTTGAACTACTTGTGCTTGGCGTATTTTTGCTGGGTACGCAATCTGCATTTTTCGGTCCTGCAAAATATGCCTATTTGCCTGAACAACTCAAGTCGAGCGAGTTGATGATGGGCAATGCTTTGGTCGAATCCGCAACCTTTATGGCAATTTTGTTGGGCACAATTGCCGCGGGTAGTTTGATGAGTCAAGAAACCGGCAATCTAGCGGTCTACATCGTTTGCGGGTTTGGATTTCTGGTGGCCCTGTTGGGTGTGTATCAAGCGCAGCGCATGCCGTTGACGCCCTCTCATTCGCCTGATCTGAAGGTGAATTGGAACCTGTTCACAGAAACATGGCGCAATGTTAGTCTGGCAACCAATTTGCCCAAGGTTTGGCCTGCTTTGCTCGGAATTTCCTGGCTTTGGTTTGTAGGGGCAACCTATTTGACCCAGTTTCCGCTGTTGTCTAAAACCTTACTCAATGCCAGCCCGGGCGTGGCCACCGTCTTGCTGTTTGCCTTTACCGTAGGTTTGGGTATTGGTGCGTTTTTGTGCGAGAAATGGTCGCGCAAGCGAATTGAAATGGGTTTGGTGCTGTGGGGCCTGCTTGTCATGATAGTGGCGGGTGTGTTGCTGCATTGGGTGTTGGTGACCTATCAAACCAATCCCGATCAACAAACTGTAGTCGAGTTTTTTAGTCAGTTGAATAATCTGGCTGTTCTAGGGCTTTTTGTGTTGATTAGCATTGGCGTTGGTTTGTACAGCGTGCCCCTATACGCCACCATGCAAGCTTTTGCACCCAAGGAGAGTCGCTCGCGGGTGGTGTCAGCCAACAACATTGTCAATTCTTTTTTCATGGTTGTTTCTGCCGGGTTTGCAATCGCTATTTTGCTGGCCATGAAAGGCGAGGTGTTGTGGGTGTTTACTGCAGTCACCGCAATCAATGTGGTGGTTTTGGTCCTGTGGTTGTTCAAGCAGCCTTATGTGGTGCTTCGCGCTCAACTGCTGCTTAAGGTGCCAGGTAAATACTTGCCACGTATTGAAAACATGGATCACCTCGGTGATTCGGGTGGCAACCTCATTGTGTTCCCAACTTTGCTTCATGAAAATTACCTTCAACGCATGGCGGGTTTGCCCATCGAGATGACAGTGGTGCTTTCGGGGCGGTTAAAACAATCCAGGTTTGTGAATCGCTTGCGCAAACACGGCTTTGTGCTCGAATTCAGCAAACTTTCTGAGACTGATACCCAAAAGGAATTAATCAAGGCGATCGCGTCACATATTCAGCAGAACCGGTCTATTGCTATTGATAAACCCATGTTTGAGCTTCTGCGTAAACAGTATCGTCTTGATGACATGCCCGGCGTGTTGGCCAAAAAGGGTGTAGTGATGAATGTGCTGGAATTTATGGAAGAGCAGGGACAACAAAAAGCTGAAAAAAATGCAATTTCTCAAACAGTCTGGCGTCTAAACAAAAGAGAAGCTCTAACCGTTTCAGGGGTTTGATACCCCACTTGGCAGGGAGATAGTGGTAACAGCATAGTTAATTCGAAAGTGTTGCAAGCACCAAAACAGCACAAAAATGTAAACAAACAAGCTGGCCTGTTTTTTGCAACTTTTTCGAGAGATGAAAGTGATTGCTTTGGGCGCGAAATAGGTTCACGGCCGAAGTAAAAGGCAAAGAAGCGTTGTGCAGGAGGACATCATGAACACAGAGCTTGAACCGCGTGATTTGAATTCCAGCGATTCTGACATTTTCGGTCAGTTTCAGTCTCGTTTTGCAGCTTTGCAGCAAACCGAGATGAGCCTCGAAGAATACCTCGACCTGTGCAAAGCCGACCCCCTCACATACGCCAGCGCGGCTGAGCGCATGCTTCATGCCATTGGCGAACCCGAAGTCATCAACACCCGGCACGATCCCCGTTTGTCTCGTATTTTTGCCAACCGTGTAGTGCGTCGTTACCCCTCATTCAAAGAGTTCTATGGCATGGAGGAGGTGATTGAAAACATTGTTGCCTATTTCCGCCACGCCGCGCAGGGTCTTGAGGAGCGTAAACAGGTGCTTTACCTGCTTGGGCCTGTCGGTAGCGCAAAGTCCTCATTGGCTGAACGTTTGAAAGCCTTGATGGAGCAGCAACCCATCTATGCCTTGAAGGGCTCACCTATTAACGAGTCGCCATTGGGCTTGTTCGATCCGGCCCAGTTTGGTGCTTCGCTTGAAGACAAATACGGCATTCCCCGCCGCTATTTGACGGGTATTGCCAGCCCCTGGGCCACCAAGCGTCTGGCTGAGTTTGGTGGTGACTTGCGCAAGTTCCGGGTGGTTCGCTTAATGCCTTCAACTTTGAATCAAATTGCGATTGCCAAAACCGAACCGGGTGACGAGAACAACCAGGATATTTCAGCCTTGGTGGGAAAGGTCGACATTCGCATGTTGAACCAGTTCAGCCAGGACGATCCCGATGCTTACAGCTTCAGCGGTGGCCTGTGCCTGGCCAACCAGGGTTTGCTCGAATTCGTGGAAATGTTCAAGGCACCCATCAAAATGCTGCATCCTTTGCTCACAGCCACCCAAGAACGCAACTTCAAGGGCACGGAAGGCTTTGGCTCCATTCCATTTGACGGCATTATTCTGGCGCACAGCAACGAGTCGGAATGGCAACAGTTCCGCAACAACAAAACCAATGAGGCGTTCCTGGACCGTGTGTACATCGTGAAGGTGCCTTACTGCCTGCGCGTGTCCGAAGAGGTAAAAATCTACGAGAAATTGCTTGAGCATTCATCATTAAACAAGGCGTCTTGCGCGCCTGGAACCCTGAACATGATGGCGCAGTTCAGTGTTCTGACCCGCTTGAAAGAACCGGCGAACAGCAATCTGTTTAGCAAAATGCGGGTGTACGACGGTGAAAACCTCAAGGATGTGGATCCCCATGCCAAGCCAATTCAGGAGTACCGTGACCAGTCCGGACCCGATGAGGGCATGAACGGTTCGTCCACACGTTGGGCCTACAAAGTATTGTCCAAAGTATTCAACTTCGACCACCATGAAGTGGCAGCCAACCCAGTGCATTTGTTGTATGTGCTTGAGCAGCAGGTGATTAAAGACAACCTGCCCGAGGAACAAACCCGGAAGTATCTTGATTTCATCAAGAGCTACCTGACGCCCAAGTACGCAGAATTCGTGGCCAAGGAAATTCAAACCGCTTACCTGGAAAGCTATAGCGAGTACGGTCAAAACCTGTTCGAGCGTTACATACAGTTTGCTGACAAATGGATTCAAAACGAGGAGTTCCGCGACCCCGCTACAGGGCAAATTTTTGATCGCGACTCGCTGAACGAGGAATTGAATCGGATTGAAAAACCCGCGGGTATTGCCAATCCAAAAGATTTCCGCAATGAAGTGGTTAACTTTGTGTTGCGTGCACAGGCCAGCAATTCCGGCACCATGCCTGCATGGACCAGCTACGAAAAGTTGCGCGAAGTCATCGAGCGCAGCATGTTCTCGAAAACCGAAGACCTGTTGCCTGTTATTTCTTTCGATCACAAAGGTTCGAAAGAAAGCCAGGAAAAGCACGAGAATTTTGTCGATCGCATGGTGGCCAAGGGCTACACCGAAAAACAGGTTCGTTTGTTGGTGGAATGGCATTTGCGCGTGAAAAAGGCGTCTTGATCACGCAAAACGCATAGGGAGTTTGCCATGGGCGATTCAACCATTATTGATCGCAGGCTCAACGGCAAAAACAGAAGCTTGCCCAACCGCGAGCGCTTTATTCGGCGTTACAAAACGCAATTGAAAAAAGCGGTCGCGGATGTGGCTGGTGAGTCGTCAATTTCTGATGTCAGCGGTGATGGGCGGGTGAAAGTGCGCATTCCCACCCGTGAAGTATCCGAGCCGACATTCATTTTTGGCCAGGGTGGTGATGTTGAGCATGTGGTTCCAGGTAACCGCGACTTTGTGCCGGGCGACCGAGTCCCACGTCCTGGCGGCGGTGGCGAAGGGCAGGGCGGAGGAAAGCCCGGTAAAGGCGAAGGTGAGGACGGATTTACCTTTGTGTTGTCGCGCGAAGAGTTCTTGAACCTTTATTTCGATGATCTTGAATTGCCAGAACTCCTGAAACGCGAAATTTCATCGGTGAAACGCATGAAAAGTCGCAACGCAGGTTATTCCCGCACCGGCGCGCCCACTTCGCTTTCTGTACTTAGAACCATGAAGGCTTCGCTCATGCGTCGCGTTGCACTCGAGCCTAGAGGCGAGGATGAAGACGATGATGAGGAAGAAAAGGGTCAACTTGATCTCCTTGACGATGTCAAAAAGAAGCCCTATGTGCCGTTTCTCGACGAAGTCGACCTGCGCTATCGCAACCGTGTCACTTATCCCGAGCCCTCCACCAACGCAGTTATCTTTTGCCTGATGGATGTCTCAGCTTCGATGGACGAAGCCAAAAAAGACTTGGCCAAACGTTTCTATACACTGCTTTATCTTTTCCTGACCCGCAAGTACGAGGAAGTCAAGCTGGTTTTTATTCGCCATACCGATGAAGCGGAAGAAGTGACCGAGGAGGATTTTTTCTACGGCAAAAAAAGTGGTGGCACAGAAATCATGCCAGCCATGGAGTTGATGCACCACATTATCGAGACCCGCTATCCTGGTAGTGCATGGAATGTGTATGTCGCACAGGCATCAGATGGCGATGCCACCTCGCGCGATGCGCGAGCCAGCGCGGAGTACCTCTCTTCCAAAATCATGCCGCATGTGCGTTACTACGCTTATGTGGAAACCATGCCCACACCCATGTTTGGCATGGCTCGTGCATCCGATTTGTGGGAAAGTTTTGAACGTCTGGAAGACAGCTTCGCGGGGCATTTTGCCATGCGCAAGCTGTTTAACCGCCGTGATATTTATCCGGTATTTCGTGGTTTGTTTGAGAAGAAAGAAGTCGCCTTTGGGCGCTAGGAGTAGCAACATGGCCCAGCAACTCGACCTGGCTGGCAATGAGTGGACGTTCGATCTGCTGCGTGACATTGACACGCAGCTTCACGACATTGCAGCCAACAAATTCAAACTCGATACTTTCCCCAATCAAATTGAAGTGATCAGCGCTGAGCAAATGCTGGACGCATACTCCAGCGGGGCGATGCCCGTCATGTATCCGCACTGGAGCTACGGCAAATCTTTTTCTGTCAACGAACATCTCTACGAGACGGGACAACAGAACCTGGCCTATGAGGTGGTGATCAATTCCAACCCCTGCATTTCCTACCTCATGGAAGAGAACACCATGACAATGCAGACACTCGTGATTGCGCACGCCTGTTACGGACACAATTCCTTTTTCAAAGGCAACTATCTGTTTCGGCAATGGACGCAGGCCGACGCAATTATCGATTACCTGGTTTTCGCCAAAAAGTACGTCATGGAATGTGAAGAAAAATATGGCATCGATGCGGTCGAGGAAGTACTCGATGCAGCCCATGCCATACAGCATTTCGGGGTTGATCGCTATAAAAGACGCTTCGAATCTGAAGCATCGTTGAAGGTGAAGCGTGATGATCTGGCTGAAGAGAAGCGACGTCAGTACGATGAAATCATGGCCAAGGTGTCACCAGTCGAGGCTGCTCAAATAGAGCGTCGTCAAGACAACTACCCCCGTGAGCCGGTTGAAAACATCCTTTACTTTATCGAAAAGGAAGCTCCAAAACTGCGAGATTGGGAACGAGAACTGGTGCGCATAGTTCGCAAAATGTCTCAGTACTTTTATCCTCAGGGGCAAACCAAGGTCATGAACGAAGGGTGGGCGAGTTTCTGGCATTACACCTTGCTCAATACCCTGTATGACGAGAAGCTGGTATCCGATGGTTTCATGCTTGAATTTCTGACTTCTCACACCAATGTCGTTTTCCAGCCAGATTCGCGCGATGGGCGGTTCCGGGCCTTGAATCCCTATGCTTTGGGCTTTGCCATATTCAGTGACATTCGCCGCATGTGTGAAAAACCCACTGAGGAAGACAAGCGTTGGTTTCCCGAACTTGCTGGAAGTGGTAACTGGTTGAAAGCCGTTGATTTTGCCATGCGCAATTTCAAGGACGAATCATTCATTCGTCAGTTTTTGTCACCCAAGGTCATTCGCGATTTCCGCTTGTTTGCAATCGCAGATCATAAAACGGAAAGCGAGTTGTTCATCGACAGTATCCACAATGACGAGGGCTACAAGCGCATTCGCACCCTGTTGGCCAACCAGTACTCTCGTGAAAGTATGGTGCCCGACATTCAGGTGACATCGTATGCTCGAATGACAGACCGCTCACTCACCCTGACTCACATGAGTCGTCGCGGCAGACCGCTGAATGTAGACGAAGCCGAGAAAACACTCGCCCAGGTCGAACGCTTGTGGGGCTTTCCGGTACATCTGGAAACATCGGATGCGCATTGAAACCCAAGTCATACAGCAGGCCAAACTAGATCTTTCCGGTTCGGTCGCGCCTTTTGAGTTGAGCCTGCCTGACATGCCCGCTTCGGTGTGGGCCAGCCCAGACCTGCTTCGTTCTCGCTTTCATCTCGAGGCAGCCCGTTTTTTCGAATGCGAATCCGTGTTGGCGGTCACTGGCATAGAAAGCGGTATTTCTGCGCTCGCACGTTTGTTTCAAACCTGGTACGGCTCAATGCGGGTTGTCCTGGCTGAGCCCAGTTTCGATCAGTGGGACAAACGGTTTCGAAGGGCCAATCACGTTGTGCTGGACTGGCCTGTGGAACTTATACTGGAGGGGGAAATTCCAGAGTGCGATGTAGTGGTGCTAGGTCGTCCGGTCAATCCCACTTGCCAAATGATCGGCATCCAGCAAATCAAGCCTCTGGCCCGAAAGCTTCGTGAGCAGGGGGGGTGGCTAATTCTCGACGAGGCTTATCTGGATTGGACTGGAGAGGAGTCTTACGCCTCTTTTATTGAAGCCGAGCCTGCCATTGTGCTTCGCTCCGTGGCGCCCTTTTGTGGTTTGGCTGGCGCGAATCTGGCCTTTGTCTGTGCCCCCAAGGCGGTTTGCACAGCATTGCTCAACGAAGTAGGTACACAAGCAGTTTCTTCACCGCAATGGTGGCTGGCGCTACAGTATTTTGCGGCAGAGCAATGGAGAGCCAAGCAGTTCGTCAGGCTTGAGGCGGTGTGTGAACGGCTTGCTTCACTTTGGCGCGTTCGACTGGGCGAGCATATTCCAATTCACAAAGGTGGTTACTTCATCAGCTTTGCTCACCCGAACAATGAACGGTGGGCTGTTGATCTGGAGAATATGGGTATTCTGGTGCGTGCCTATCCTGCGGAGTACATCATTTTGCGTTGTGGCGCGCCGAAGTCAGAGGCAGATTGGTTTCGCCTGCAGAATGCGGTTAATGCGCTGAGCGATTAATCGTGACGCATCACTTCTTCGATACCTCGTTCTCTTGGTTTGGTTGAAACCAGCAGGGTTTTTGCCAAACGGTCTTGAGGAAATTGCCCGTTTTTATCAAAAAAAGAGTAGATGAAGGCGATGCCAGTCAAATTGAAAAGCCAACAGAGCACATAACGCAGCAGCGCCTGAGTAAGTCCAACGCGCTCCCCGTTCTCTTTCACTAATCGAATATGCCAGGTTTTCATGGCAAGGGTTTGGCCTCCATGGCGCCAAAACCACACAAAATACAGCCCCAATACGGCAAAGAACCACCACTGGCGTGCCTCTCTAAGATATAGGGCATGTCGGCTTTGGGTGAGTGTGTCGAAAAAGTAGCCTGCAATGAACAAAACGCCGAACAGCAGCATACTTTCGTACAGCATGCTTGCAAATCGGCGTTTTCTGCTGGGACTGATGAGCCCGTTGTCTAGTAGTCGTTCCATTTCACTATTTTATCGCTGGCGCGCTTTCGAAATGGAGCGGGGAATTAATTCAGCGAAGGTTTGTTGCTTTTCCCTTGAATTCATCGCGTTGCTTTTGGTCAAGGCTTTGATAGCTGTTCCAGCTCGAATTTCGCTCGCCTTGACGCTTTTCTTTCAGGGCTTTGTAGTTTTCGCGGGCAGCAGCTTTCTCCCTTGGGCTTAATTCGCTCCAGGTACTCACGCGCTCACGCATGATCGCCTGACGTTCAGGGGGCTCGCTTTCGTATTTTCTACCCACTTTGAGCCAGCGTTCTTGCTGGGCATTGTTCATGGAGTTCCAGTCGTCTTTCAGTGGGGCAAGCAGTTCTTGCTGTTTGTCTGACAACTCTGACCAGTCGGTCGCGGCGAAAGCATTGTCACTCTGAATGCACAGCACCAGGACCAAGCCCAAAGTCATCAATCCGGAAAAGAGTCTAGTCATGATCATGCCCCTCAATCCTTAAAATACTAGATCGACGTGGTGAAGTCGGCGGGTAATGAGTCCATCCATTGCTCAATTCCGTCCTCAGCTGGAATTGCATTGTTTTTCTGCAACTCAGTGGCGTAATTGATAAATCCTGGATCCAGGTAAGCATCGGGTGGCAAATCGTCCGACAAAATGGCCGCATCAAGATCTGCTGTTTCAGAAATTCGTGCGTCTGAATTTTCCAGACCAAACTGCGCCACACCAAATGCTGCACCGGCAATGAACAGCGCACTCACAGCCATCGACAAGGCCGGGCGGTTGAACCACTCAGAAAATTGATGAAACAGGCCGCCTGTCGAGCCATGATTGGGCCCATCCTTGATGTGCTTCGTTTTGCCTTGAATGCTGTGTTTCTCAGCATGAAGTTGCACCGATTTGGCGATGGCGAGGTTAAGGCGATCTTGAATGTGGGGCGGAACTTGATCTGCCGACTCATCAAGTAGCCTTTTTACTACATTTGCGGTTAGCCGATCTTCATTCATTCCCGAAACCCCTGTTGCCTCAATACCTGTGCCAATGCCTTTGTTGCTCTGGAACAGTGCGTTTTTACACTGCCCTCTGAGCATCCCATGATCTCTGCTGTTTCTGCCAAGTCCATCTCTTCCCAATAACGCAAGATGAATGCCTGGCGTTGACGTTCTGGCAAATTTGCGATGGCCTCTTCGATGGCGGCCATGTTTTGTGACTGCTCAATTTCATCCTGGGCGCTCGCGTTCTGAGATTCATCTTGTGCGAGAAGGTTCTCAAGCACATCGTAATCTTCTTCATCTTTCTTCTGAAAACTTGAAAACAGCGTTGTCCAGGTGTTTCTAACCTTCTGACGGCGGTGGTAGTCCAAAATTGTGTTCTGCAAGATGCGTGTAAACAGCATCGGCAGTTCTTCTTTGGGTTTGTCGCCATATTTGTCAGAAAGCTTCATCATGCTTTCCTGCACCAGGTCCATGGCACTTTCTTCGTTCTTGACGGCAAAAAATGCTTGGCGATAAGCCCGGTGCGACACCTCTCTCAAAAAATCCTCTAATTCTCGCGTGCTGGCCATAAATGTATTTGTCGAGGTGGTGTCAGAGGGTTTTTGGGTCGAGGCGAGAATGATTCGCAATATTTAACAATACGGCATGATATCAAAGCCGCAAGCTTTTTTCTTGACCCACAGCGGGCTTCGCACTAAGATCTCGTTCTACCCTGTTTTTGTCTCTAGTTAATCAGCATACCCTTGTTGTTTTAGCGAAAGACGCGCTAGGGCGCTGAACCTGTGGTTCAGAAGCCCATGGCCAACCTGCCCGACATAATCGGGTTGCGATCGCCAGCGCTTTGCGACATGTCCACACCCACAAGGTTGTTCATTTTCAAAAAGCCTGAGCCCCACGGCAATGCGATCCAGGACGGCATCCGACCAATGTCCCGTGGATTTTGTCAGGATTTTTTTAAAATGGAATATACCGGCGCGGAAATCGTTGTCAAATGTCTGGAAGAAGAAGGCGTCAAGCACGTTTTCGGTTACCCAGGCGGAGCAGTTCTTTACATCTACGATGCCATCTTCAAGCAAGACGGTTTCGAACATATTCTGGTACGTCACGAACAAGCTGCAGTGCATGCGGCCGATGCCTACTCGCGTTCAAGCGACAAGGTGGGTGTCTGTCTCGTTACTTCAGGCCCAGGTTTGACCAATGCCGTTACCGGCATTGCAACTGCCTACATGGATTCAATTCCCATGGTGATTTTGTCTGGTCAGGTGCCCACGCACGCGATCGGTCAGGATGCATTCCAGGAATGCGACACCGTGGGTATTACACGCCCTTGCGTCAAGCACAACTTCCTCGTGAAAGATGTGAAAGACCTTGCGCGTGTCATGAAAGAAGCGTTTTACATCGCCCGCACAGGTCGTCCAGGCCCGGTGTTGGTCGATATCCCCAAAGACATCACCATTCACAAAACCACGTTTGATTACTCCGAGCCCGTGAAAATGCGCTCATACAATCCCGTGGTCAAAGGCCATCAGGGTCAAATCAAGAAAGCCGTGCAAATGATTCTGGAAGCCGAGCGCCCCATGATCTATTCCGGCGGTGGCGTGATCCTGGGCGATGCATCGGCTGAGTTGACCCGCTTGGTCGAATGGGTTGGTGCGCCTTGTACCAATACCCTGATGGGTTTGGGTGCATTCAAAGCCAGCGACAAGAAGTTCATGGGCATGCCTGGCATGCACGGCACTTACGAAGCCAACCTGGCGATGCAAAACTGCGACGTGCTGATTGCAGTGGGTGCCCGTTTCGACGACCGAGTGATCGGAAACCCGAAAGATTTCGCGTCCATTCCACGCAAAATCATTCACATTGATATCGATCCATCCTCTATTTCTAAGCGCGTGAAAGTGGATGTGCCCATTGTTGGCAACATCAAAGACGTGCTGGTTGATTTGATCCAGCTACTGGAAGAAAGCGGCAAGCGCGTTGATCAGGGCAAGCTGCAAGGCTGGTGGGAACAGGTTGAGAAATGGCGTGGCCGCAAGTGCCTCGATTACGCCAAGTCCGATGAATTGATCAAGCCCCAGTTTGTGGTTGAAAAGTTGTGGGAAGTCACCAACGGTGATGCATTCATTACCTCCGATGTTGGTCAGCACCAAATGTGGGCTGCCCAGTACTATCGGTTTGACAAACCACGCCGCTGGATCAACTCCGGTGGTTTGGGCACCATGGGCGTGGGCTTGCCTTATGCCATGGGTGTTCAAATGGCCAACCCTGACGCCCAAGTCGCCTGTATCACCGGTGAAGCATCCATCCAGATGAACATCCAGGAATTGTCGACCTGCTTCCAGTATCATTTCACGCCGAAAATCGTGAACTTGAACAATCGCTACCTCGGCATGGTTCGCCAGTGGCAACAGCTGGATTACGGCTCACGTTATTCCGAAAGTTACATGGATGCGCTGCCTGATTTCGTGAAGCTGGTGGAAGCCTACGGCCACATTGGCATGCAAATCACCAAGCCATCGGATGTAGAACCCGCATTGCGCGAAGCCTTCGGCAAGTACAAAGACCGCTTGGTGTTCATGGACTTCATCACTGATCGCACAGAAAACGTGTGGCCCATGGTGAAAGCTGGCAAGGGATTGTCTGAAATGCTGCTGGGTTCGGAAGAACTGTAAAGGAGATGGCAAATATGAGACACATTATTTCCGTTCTCCTTGAGAACGAACCGGGTGCCTTGTCCCGCGTGGTAGGCCTTTTTTCTGCCCGTGGTTACAACATCGAAACGCTGACAGTGGCCCCCACTGAAGATGAAACCATGTCCCGCATGACCATCGTCACTGTGGGTTCAGACGACATCATCGAGCAAATCACGAAACACCTCAATCGCTTGATTGAGGTGGTAAAAGTGGTTGATCTAAGTGATGGTGCGCATATTGAACGCGAACTGATGCTGGTAAAATTGCGCGCAGTGGGCAAAGAGCGTGAAGAGCTGAAGCGTACTGCGGACATTTTCCGTGGCCGCATCATTGATGTCACCGAGAAAAGCTACACCATTGAATTGACTGGCAACAAATCCAAGCTGGATGCATTTCTGGAGTCGATTGATCGCACAGCCATTCTGGAAACAGTCCGTACGGGCAGCTCTGGCATTGGTCGCGGCGAGCGTATTCTGCGCGTCTAAAAGGTGGGCCCGGTTTTGCAACCGGATTCCCGAAAATGAATTAAATACCTGAATCAAAAGGAAAATGACATGAAAGTTTATTACGACAAAGACGCGGATCTGTCCCTGATCCAGAAAAAGAAAGTATCCATTATCGGTTACGGTTCACAAGGCCATGCTCACGCGCAAAACCTGCGCGATTCTGGCGTTGAAGTCGTTGTTGGCTTGCGCAAGGGTGGTGCATCCTGGTCCAAAGCTGAAGGCGCTGGCCTGAAAGTAAAAGAAGTGGCGGACGCTGTAAAAGAAGCCGACGTGGTCATGATTTTGTTGCCCGACGAAAACATTCCCGACGTTTACAACAAAGAAGTAGCCCCCAATATCAAGGCTGGCGCTGCTTTGGCATTTGCCCATGGCTTTAACGTGCATTACAACCAGGTTGTTCCCCGCGCCGACATCGACGTCATCATGATCGCCCCCAAGGGTCCTGGCCACACAGTTCGTTCTGAATACCTGAAAGGTGGTGGTGTACCCTCACTGATCGCGATTTACCAAGATACAACTGGCAACGCCCACGACATCGCTTTGGCCTATGCTGCTGCAAACGGCGGTACAAAAGGTGGCGTGATCGAAACCAACTTCCGCGAAGAAACAGAAACAGACTTGTTCGGTGAGCAGGCTGTATTGTGCGGTGGTGCAGTTGAGCTGGTAAAAGCCGGTTTCGAGACATTGGTAGAAGCTGGCTACGCGCCAGAGATGGCTTACTTCGAATGCCTGCACGAGCTGAAGTTGATTGTTGACCTGATGTATGAAGGCGGCATTGCCAACATGAACTATTCCATTTCCAACAACGCGGAATATGGTGAGTACGTAACCGGCCAGCGTGTAATCGCCGACCAGGCTCGTGCTGCCATGAAAGAATGCCTGACCAACATCCAGAACGGTGAGTACGCCAAACGTTTCATCTTGGAAGGCAAAACCAACTATCCAGAAATGACAGCACGTCGCCGTTTGAACGCACAGCATCCCATCGAAATCGTGGGCGCCCAGCTGCGCGGCATGATGCCCTGGATCAGCAAAAACAAGCTGGTTGATCAGTCCAAGAATTAATCGACTGCTTTACCGCTTTATCAGAAACCCACAGTGCGAAAGTGCTGTGGGTTTTTGCTTTCTGCTCAATTGGGGGTACTCTTCGGATTCTTATTGAGCAATTCGCACGAAAGTTACCGCGCTTGACCTTTTTGGCTTATAAAATCGGTCTCATAATCATTCACAACACTGAACTATGAACTATCCACATCCCATCATTGCCCGCGAGGGTTGGCCTTTTCTTGCAATCGTCGCGATTCTTGCGCTTGCACTTCAGTCGTTTGGTCTCACATTCTTGTCGGTCCTGGCCTGGATTCTGTTCATTTTTGTATTGCAGTTTTTCCGTGATCCTCCCCGTTACATTCCCGCCCAGAAGAATGCGGTCGTGTCACCTGCCGACGGACGTATCGTGGCAGTAGAGCGCGTGGAAGATCCCTATGCCCAGCGTGAAGCGCTGAAAATTTCCGTGTTCATGAATGTATTCAATGTGCATTCCAATCGCATTCCAATCGGTGGCGAAATCAAGTCGGTGGATTATTTCCCCGGATTGTTTGTAAACGCCGATCTTGACAAAGCCAGCACCCAAAACGAGCGCAATGCGATTGTTATTCACACCGAAAGCGGCGCAACAGTAACTGCTGTGCAAGTGGCTGGTTTGATCGCACGCCGAATTCTCTGCTATGTGAAACCGAGCGAGATCGTTGAAAAGGGTCAACGCTATGGTTTCATTCGTTTTGGCTCACGTGTCGATGTGTATTTGCCAACTGACTCGGTTCCCAAAGTTGCAATCGGAGACAAAGTGTCTGCGTCCTCGACAGTATTGGCTGAGCTGGTGTCCTGATCATGCGATTCAAGCGGAACAAAAACCGTTTTGGCGCGCCCCGCTCATTTTCGGGTGGTGCAGCCCGTCCGGCGGGTAAGCCTCACAAGGGCGTTTATTTGTTGCCCAACCTGTTTACCACCGCGGCCTTGTTTTGCGGTTTTTACGGCATTGTGATGGCGATGGGGCAGCAGTTCACCACTGCGGCCGTGGCCATTTTCGCGGCCCTGGTGCTTGATAGCCTGGATGGCCGTGTTGCCCGAATGACCAACACTCAAAGTGCCTTTGGTGCTGAGTATGACAGTTTGGCCGATATGGTGTCCTTCGGTGCGGCACCGGCTCTTATCATTTACGAATGGTCGCTAAGTGGTATGGGCAAGCTGGGCTGGGTTGCCGCTTTCGTATACCTGGCAGGCGCAGCCCTGCGCCTGGCACGATTCAACACCAATGCAGCCGTGGTTGATAAAGCCTGGTTTCAGGGCTTGCCCAGCCCTGCAGCAGCGGCCTTGGTGACCGGGTTTGTGTGGGTAATGGACGATGCCAAAATGGCCGGAGCCGAACTGGACTGGCTGGCATGGGGCATTACCTTCTACGCCGGCATCACCATGGTGTCCAACGTTCCTTTTTTCAGCGGCAAAGATTTCCATTTTCGCCGAAGCGTCCCGTTTCTGGTGCTTGCCTTGATTCCTCTGGTATTCGCACTGGTCTCTCAAGATCCACCCAAAGTTCTTTTTGGGGTTTTTGTGTTGTATGGTCTGTCGGGATACGTGGTCTATGTTGTTCGCAAAGTACGCGGGCAGGGGTTGAAGGGGCTCGACATCGAAAGGGATGAACATTTCTAAGTCGGGTTCCCCGCAATACCGCTGCCAGCCTGCATTGCTGTATCCTTAGCGCATAATCAGGAGAACAGCATGTCAGACCGCCTCATCATATTCGACACCACCTTGCGCGACGGCGAGCAAAGCCCTGGCGCATCCATGACCCGCGAAGAGAAAATCCGCATCGCCAAGCAGCTGGAAAAGCTGAAGGTCGATGTGATCGAAGCTGGTTTCGCCGCTTCGAGCAATGGCGATTTCGAGGCCATCAAATCCATTGCGTCGGTCATCAAAGATTCCACGGTGTGCTCACTGGCCCGTGCCAACGACAAAGACATCACGCGAGCAGGTGATGCGCTCGCACCAGCCGAACGTCGCCGCATTCACACCTTTATTGCCACTTCGCCTCTTCACATGGAAGTCAAGCTTCGAATGACGCCCGATCAGGTTCTGGAGCAGGCGGTGAAAGCCGTGAAGCTGGCTTTGCAGTACACCGATGACGTGGAGTTCTCCGCTGAAGACGGTTATCGTTCTGAGTTGCCTTTCCTAGCCAAAGTCTGCGAGGCGGTCATCAAGGCGGGCGCCAAAACAATCAATATTCCCGACACGGTGGGGTACGCCGTGCCCTCGTTGTATGGCGAGTTCATGCGCGACTTGCGCACCCTGACGCCCAACAGTGACAAAGCCGTTTGGTCGGTACACTGCCACAACGATTTGGGTATGGCTGTGGCCAATTCCCTGGCTGGTGTGGCCATTGGTGGTGCGCGCCAGGTGGAATGCACAATCAACGGACTGGGTGAACGCGCAGGCAACTGTTCGCTCGAAGAGATTGTGATGGCGGTCAAGACCCGTCGGGATTTCTTCGACCTGGATGTCGGCATTGACACCACTCAAATCGTGTCTGCCAGCCGCCTGGTCAGCAACATTACCGGTTTTGTGGTTCAACCCAACAAGGCCATTGTCGGGGCCAATGCTTTTGCTCATGCCTCCGGTATTCACCAGGATGGTGTGCTGAAGGCGCGCCAAACCTATGAAATCATGACTGCTGAGGATGTAGGTTGGTCCGCCAATAAGATTGTTCTGGGCAAGTTGTCCGGTCGCAACGCTTTCAAGCAGCGTCTTGAGGCCCTGGGCATCGAGATGGAAAGCGAACAGGCCTTAAACGACACGTTTCAGCGATTCAAGGATTTGGCGGATCGAAAAGCCGAAATTTTTGATGAAGACATTCATGCCTTGGTCTCTGGTGATGGTTCGGGTGGCGAGTCCGAGCATTATCGTTATGTGTCTTTGGTTCAGCATTCGGAGACAGGCGAGCGTCCCAAGGCGCGCGTGGTGTTCTCGATCGATGGCCGCGAGGTGGTCTCTGAAAGTCAGGGCAACGGGCCTGTGGATGCAACCGTCAAGGCCATTGAAGCCGAAGTGCAAAGCGGCGCTGAATTGTTGCTGTTCTCGGTCAACGGCATTACGTCGGGCACTACTGAATCGCAAGGAGAGGTGACCATGCGCTTGCAAAAGGGTGGTCGAATCGTTAACGGTGTGGGTGCAGATCCAGATATTGTGGTCGCATCGGCCAAGGCCTACCTGTCTGCGTTGAACAAATTGCAGTCAAAACATGAAAAGTTGAATCCGCAGGTTTGATTTATTTTCAATTTCCCCTACAATAGCGGGTTCAGGTGATCGCCTTTTGAATCGAGGCGATCTTTTTACACGGAACTGCGGTCACCATTTGTTCAAAAATCGGGCTGCAAGTTCACGCAAGTGGAGTAATAAAGATGTCAGAAATCAATAAAGCGGCAATTCTTGCCGAATATCAACGCGCCAAGGGCGACACAGGTTCTCCCGAGGTTCAAGTGGCATTGTTGACAGCCCGAATCAACTCGTTGACCGATCACTTCAAGGCCAACGCCAAAGACCATCACTCACGCCGCGGTTTGCTGCGCATGGTGTCTCGTCGTCGTAAGCTGCTTGATTACCTCAAGCGCAAAAACGCAGATGCTTACCGCAACCTGATCAGCAGCTTGGGTCTACGCAAGTAATTGGTCGCTGCTACAAGCCGTTGATTTGACTCAAATGCCTGCAACCCCGGTTGTGGGCATTTGTGTTTTAAAACTGACGGGCTCTCGCATCCGGGTATTGGCCCGGCGAGATTACTAAAAGGAAAAGACAAAGTGTTTGAAATTCATAAAGAAACGTTCCAGTACGGTCAACACACAGTGACCCTGGAAACCGGTGAAATTGCCCGTCAAGCGGGTGGCTCTGTAATCGTTACTGTAGACGACACCGTTGTATTGGCCACTGTAGTGGCCGCCAAGTCGGCGAAGCCTGGGCAAGATTTTTTCCCGTTGACAGTTGATTACGTTGAAAAATTCTATGCTGCCGGCCGTATCCCCGGCGGCTTCTTCAAGCGCGAAGGCAAGGGCACTGAGCAAGAAACCCTGAATGCACGTTTGATTGACCGCCCACTGCGGCCCCTGTTTCCTGAAGGCTTCTTCAATGAAGTGCAGGTGACATTGACCGTCATGTCGATCAACCCAGAAGTCAATCCAGACATTCCAGCCATGCTGGGTGCATCTGCTGCGCTGTCAATCGCCGGCATTCCATTCAACGGCCCCGTGGGCGGTGCACGCGTGGGTTACATCAATGACCAGTACGTGTTGAACCCCACAGCCACGCAGCTCAAAGACAGCAAAATGGACCTGATTGTTGCAGGAACCGAAGCCGCTGTGCTGATGGTTGAATCCGAAGCCCATGAGCTGTCTGAAGAAATCATGTTGGGCGGCATCATGTTCGGTCACGAACAAATGCAAGCGGCAATCAATGCGATCCACGCGCTGACAGCCAAAGCTGGCAAGCCAGAATGGGACTGGAAGCCAGCCCCGGTGAACGAGCCCCTGTTGGCTGCAGTGACTGAATTGGCCGGTGAAAAGCTTGCCGCAGCTTACAAAATGACTGAAAAGCAGGCACGTAGCCAGCGTTTGAAGGAAATTTCAGCTGAAGTCGCAGCAGAACTGCCAGCCAAGTTGACTGAAGAGCAGCGTGCGGGCATTACCAATGCCGACGTTGGCGACATCATGTTTGGTCTGGAAGCGAAGATTGTTCGTGGCCAGATCCTGAATGGCGAACCTCGTATTGATGGTCGCGACACACGCACCGTTCGTCCAATTACCGTTCGCACTGGTGTTTTGCCACGCGCACACGGTTCAGCCCTTTTCACCCGCGGTGAAACACAGGCTTTGGTAGTTACCACCCTGGGTACCGGCCGTGACGAGCAAATGATTGATGCAGTCGCTGGTGAATACCGCGACCGTTTCATGTTCCACTACAACATGCCCCCGTACGCCACCGGCGAATGTGGCCGCATGGGAGCACCAAAGCGTCGCGAAATCGGCCATGGCCGCTTGGCACGCCGCGCAGTGGAAATGATGTTGCCCGCGCCTGAAGACTTCCAGTACACCATGCGCGTGGTGTCTGAAATTACCGAATCCAATGGTTCAAGCTCCATGGCCTCCGTGTGCGGTGGCGCATTGTCACTGATGGATGCCGGTGTTCCTCTGAAACAGCTGGTGGCCGGTATTGCCATGGGTCTGATCAAGGAAGAGAACAAGTTTGCGGTGCTGACCGATATTCTGGGTGACGAAGACCACCTGGGTGACATGGACTTCAAGGTCGCAGGTACTGAAAATGGTGTGACTGCGCTGCAGATGGACATCAAGATTCAGGGCATCACCAAAGAAATCATGCAGGTTGCACTGGCACAGGCCCGTGAAGGCCGCATGCACATTCTGGGTATCATGAAAGAAGCCACAGGCGGTAATGTGGGCGAATTGTCAGCCTACGCGCCACGCATGATCACCATGAAAATCAACCCGGAAAAAATCCGCGATGTAATTGGCAAGGGTGGTGCAACCATTCGCGGCATTACCGAGCAAACCGGTGCAAGCATCGACATCAAGGAAGATGGCTCCATTACCATCGCCTCTGTTGACGGTGATGCAGGCGAGCGAGCCAAGAAGCTGATCGAAGACATCACCGCTGAAGTTGAAGTGGGTGCGGTTTATGAAGGCACCGTGCTGAAGTTGCTTGATTTCGGCGCAATCGTTAGCGTATTGCCTGGTAAAGATGGTCTGTTGCACATCTCCCAAATTGCCAACGAACGCGTGAACACCGTGGGCGATTTCCTGAAAGAAGGCCAGGTTGTGAAAGTGAAAGTGTTGGAGGCCGATGAAAAAGGTCGTCTGCGCTTGTCCATGAAGGCCTTGTTGGCCCCCGAAGCGCCTGCCGAGCAGGCGTCTGAAGGTTCCAGCGAAGGCTGATGAGTACAGTGCTTGCACAACAGCTGCCTGTCACGATGAAGGCAGTGGGTGTGAAGGCTCCCGGTGGTGCAGATCAGCTTGAACTGATTGAGCTGCCGGTTCCCTTACCCAAGCCCGGTGAGGTACTTGTTCAGGTGAGGGCAGCAGGGGTTAATCGCCCCGATGTTCTTCAGCGCCTGGGTTTGTACCCGCCCCCTCCTGATGCCAATCCCAATCTTGGGTTGGAAGTGTCAGGAGTGGTCGTGGCCGTGGGGCAGGGTGTCTCTGAAAGCATGTTGGGTACTCCTGTCATGGCTTTGTGCAATGGTGGCGGGTACGCGGAATATGCGTGCGCGCCAGCAGGGCAATGCATGCAAATACCAGAAGGTTTGAGTTTCACCGAGGCGGCCAGTCTTCCTGAGGTGTACATGACCGTTTGGCAAAACCTGTTCATGAAGGGTGGCGCCAAATCGGGTCAAACAGTATTGATTCACGGTGGAAGCAGCGGCATTGGCACCGCTGCGATCCAGTTGTGCACAAAACACGGATTGCGCACTTTTGTCACCGTGGGCAATCAGGAAAAAGCTGACTTTTGTCTGGGTTTGGGTGCTGAAAAAGCCTACCTGTACAAAACCCAGGACTGGGAGCAGCTGGTATTGCAGGATACGCAGCAGCAGGGTGTCGATTTGATTCTCGACATGGTGGCAGGCGAATACCTGAACAAGGATTTAAGTTGTGTGAGACCGCAAGGCATGGTGATCGTAATCGCCTTGCTGGGTGGGCGCTTTGCAAATATTGATGCTGCAAAACTAATGACCAAGCAGGTAGTGCTCACTGGCACCACACTGCGCCCGCGCTCTGCTGAATTCAAGGCAGAATTGGCGCGGCAGGTTGGGCATGAATTAAAAGAGGGTTTTTCTTCTGGGGTGCTGAAATCGCTGGTTCAGGCCACTTTCGCACTTGATGATGTTGCCAAGGCGCACCTTTTGATGGAGTCGGGCAACTCATTGGGAAAAATTGTGCTCTGTATTGAGAATTAAGGAAGGGAATCAGGACAAACATGAGCGAGACAAACAAACAAAATCCAAGAAAAAAGTTGGTAGCAGGCAACTGGAAAATGAACGGTAACTTCGATTCGAATGAGGCCCTTATTCTGGGTTTTCTGACCGAAGTTGATGATCAGGTTGATGTGTCCGTATTTTGTCCTTTTCCCTACCTGTCTCAGGTTGGCAAACTATTGGAAGATCAAAGCGTTGTTTTCGGTGCGCAAGACGTATCGGCAAAAGCCAGTGGCGCCTACACCGGTGAAGTTTCGGTAGATATGTTGAAAGAGTTTGGTGTGAAGCAGGTGCTGGTGGGGCATTCCGAGCGTCGTCAGTACCATGCGGAAAGCAGTGTTACAGTGGCTGAAAAGGCTGTAGCAGCCATTCAGGGCGGTATTACCCCAATCGTTTGTGTGGGTGAAACGCTTGCAGAACGAGAGGCGGGGAAGGTTGAGGCGGTGATTGCCTCTCAGCTCGATCCGGTTATTGAGCGTTGTTCAAAGTTTGTCGAAAACGGCATCTGGAACCTCGTGATTGCCTACGAACCTGTCTGGGCGATCGGCACTGGCGTCACGGCCAGTCCGGAGCAGGCCCAAGAAGTGCACGCCATGATACGTGCCCGATTGAATGCCATGTTGGGGCCGGAAGTGGCTCAGAACACACGAATTTTGTACGGTGGAAGTGTAAAACCGGGCAATGCAAGCGAGATTTTTGCAAAAGTTGATATTGATGGTGGCCTAATTGGCGGTGCCGCTTTGTCTTCTGATGATTTCTCTGGAATAATACGCGCCGCGAGAGGTTAAATAAATTTATGAGCATTTTCAATACATTCTTAGTCGTGATGCAGATCATCTCTGCAATCGCTGTAATCGTTCTTGTTTTGCTGCAGCACGGCAAAGGCGCAGACATGGGCGCAGCCTTCGGTAGCGGCTCATCCGGTAGCCTGTTTGGTGCAACCGGATCGGCGAATTTCTTGAGCCGGGCCACTGGCTTTTGTGCTACAATCTTTCTGCTTTGCACACTGGGTTTGGCCTTTTATTCAAGGGCTGGCGTTGAAGCAGAATCTGGCGGTGTGATGGAGTCTATTCAGGCTAATCCTGCAGAGGGAACGGCAACCCCTGTTGAGACCAAGCCAGCCGAGCCAAAAACGCCGGTGCAAGACATTCCAAAATAATTTGTTGCCCGGCTTGATTGCCGGGTAGCAACACGCCGACGTGGTGGAATTGGTAGACACGCTATCTTGAGGGGGTAGTGGCCACAGGCTGTACGAGTTCGAGTCTCGTCGTCGGCACCAAGATATAAATTAAAGCCGGTCATATGCAAAACGACCGGCTTTTTTTCGGACTAATCGAAGGCTATTAGGGTTTACACGGGAGTCACAGTGAATTTAGAGTCTTACTTTCCAGTGTTGATGTTCATCCTTGTGGGGATCGGTGTAGGCGGTGGCGCCATGCTGGTCGGACGTGTGTTAGCCCCCCACCGCCCCGACGGGCAAAAACTTTCTCCATACGAGTGTGGTTTCGAGGCGTTCGAAGACGCCCGCATGCAATTTGACGTGCGCTACTACCTCGTTGCAATCCTCTTTATTTTGTTTGACCTGGAAATCGCCTTTCTTTTCCCATGGGCTGTGGCCTATCGTGAAATTGGTCCGGTGGGTTTCTGGGCCATGATGATTTTCCTGGGTGTGTTGGTTGTTGGTTTCATTTACGAATGGACCCGTGGTGCACTGGACTGGGAATAAATTGGCTGACAAGCGGGCTATTTATGGGCAATCGACCTGAAATGGTTTGCCCCACTTTCGTGAAGGTAGTAAGCAATGGGTATTGACGGCGTTTTAAACGAAGGCTTTATCACCACCACGGCTGATAAATTGATCAATTGGGGCCGCACCGGTTCGTTGTGGCCAATGACATTCGGCCTGGCGTGTTGCGCGGTTGAAATGATGCACGCAGGTGCCAGTCGTTATGATCTGGACCGTTTCGGTATTATTTTCCGACCAAGCCCGCGTCAATCCGACCTCATGATTGTGGCAGGTACGCTGTGCAACAAAATGGCTCCGGCATTGCGCAAGGTCTACGACCAAATGGCCGAGCCACGCTGGGTTTTGTCCATGGGTTCCTGCGCCAACGGCGGCGGCTACTATCACTATTCTTATTCGGTGGTTCGTGGTTGTGATCGCATCGTGCCGGTTGATGTGTACGTGCCCGGTTGCCCACCTACCGCAGAAGCGCTGATGTACGGTCTGCTCCAATTGCAGAACAAGATCAAAACCACTTCTACCATCGCTCGATAAGGGGTTCTATTCATGACGCAGAACCAATCATTGAGCTTGGAAAAGTTAAGCGCCGATCTGGTCGCAGCGCTTGGCGATCGCATTGTCGAATGCAAACTGGCCTTCGGTGAAGTCAATCTGACCGTGAAAGCTGATTCCTACATGGAATCCTGTCTGATTCTTCGTGATCATGAAGATCTGCAATTTGAGCAGTTGATCGACCTGTGTGGCCTTGACCGCAGCGAGTACGGCAATGAATTGAACGAATCCCAACGTTTCTGGGTGGTATGCCAATTGTTGTCGGTGTCCAAAAACATGCGCGTGCGCCTGAAGGTCTGTTGTCCCGATGACGATTTGCCCACAGTGGCTTCAGTCATCGACGTTTGGTCTTCAGCCAACTGGTACGAGCGTGAAGCGTTCGATCTGTACGGCATCGTGTTTGAAGGGCACCCTGATTTGCGTCGTATTTTGACCGACTACGGTTTTGTGGGTCATCCGTTCCGCAAAGACTTCCCCTTGTCGGGTCACGTTGAAATGCGTTACGACCCTGAATTGGGTCGTGTGGTGTACCAGCCGGTCACCATCGAGCCGCGTGAAATTACACCTCGCATCATTCGCGAACCTCAATACGGTGGAGCGAAATAATCATGGCTGAAATTAAAAATTACACCCTGAACTTTGGTCCCCAGCACCCCGCGGCACACGGCGTATTGCGCCTGGTGCTTGAACTGGATGGTGAGGTAGTACAACGGGCCGATCCGCACATTGGTTTGCTGCACCGTGGTACTGAAAAGCTGGCAGAGCACAAAACCTTTATTCAATCGCTGCCTTACATGGATCGTCTCGATTACGTGTCCATGATGTGCAACGAGCATGCCTACTGCATGGCCATCGAAAAGCTGTTGAACATCGAAGTGCCGGTTCGTGCTCAATACATTCGCGTGATGTTTGATGAAATCACCCGAATTCTGAACCACCTGCTGTGGCTCGGTGCGCACGGCCTTGATGTGGGTGCGATGGCGGTATTTCTGTACGCCTTCCGTGAACGTGAAGACCTGATGGACTGCTATGAGGCGGTTTCAGGTGCCCGTCTGCACGCTGCGTATTTCCGCCCTGGTGGTGTGTACCGTGACCTGCCAGACCGCATGCCCCAGTACAAGCCTTCCAAGGTTCGTTCTGCCAAAAAGGTAGACGCGTTGAACAAGAACCGGCAAGGTTCCCTGCTTGATTTTCTGGATGACTTCACACAGCGCTTCCCCAAGTACGTGGATGAATACGAAACGCTGCTGACTGACAACCGCATCTGGAAACAGCGCTTGGTGGGTGTTGGTGTGGTTACACCGGAGCGCGCCTTGTCCATGGGTTTCACTGGCCCAATGTTGCGTGGCTCTGGCATTGCCTGGGATTTGCGCAAGAAGCAGCCTTATGAAGTGTACGACCGTCTGGATTTCGACATTCCGGTGGGTAAGAACGGTGACTGCTACGACCGCTATTTGGTGCGCGTGGAAGAAATGCGCCAGTCGAACAAAATCATCAAGCAGTGTATTGACTGGTTGCGTGTCAACCCGGGTCCGGTGATGAGTGACAACCACAAGGTAACGCCACCGAAGCGCGTGGACATGAAAACCAATATGGAAGAACTGATCCACCACTTCAAATTGTTCACGGAAGGCATGCATGTGCCCGAAGGTGAATCGTATGCGGCGGTAGAGCACCCCAAGGGTGAATTCGGCATTTACCTGGTTGCAGACGGTGCAAACAAACCCTATCGCCTGAAGATTCGTGCGCCTGGTTTCGCGCACCTGCAAGGTTTGGACGAGATGTCCCGTGGCCACATGCTGGCCGACGTAGTGACCATTATTGGTACCCAAGACATTGTGTTCGGTGAAATTGATCGCTAAGGATTGAATTGAATCATGAAGTTGAGCGAAAACGCCTATCGTTTGATAGACAAAGAATTAACGAAGTACCCCGCCGACCAGAAAATCTCTGCCGTGATGGCGGCTCTTCGTATTGCGCAAGTTGAATTGGGTTGGCTTCCCAGTGAAGCCATCGAAGCTGTGGCCGAATATCTGGAAATCCAACCGATCGCAGCCTATGAAGTGGCCACGTTTTACAACATGTACGACACCAAGAAAGTGGGCAAGTCGAAAATTGTTGTTTGCACAAACCTGCCTTGCGCCTTGTCCGGTGGTACAGATGCCGCTGAATATTTGAAGAAAAAACTGGGTATCGATTACAACGAAACCACCAAGGACGGCCTGTTCACTCTGAAAGAAGGTGAGTGTATGGGCGCCTGTGGTGATTCCCCAGTCATGTTGGTGAACAATCACCGCATGTGCAGTTTCATGAGCAACGAGAAAATCGATGCGCTGGTAGAGGAGTTGAAGTCATGACTTGTTTGCACGGACGACATATTAACCCGGTGATTCTGGCTGGTCTCGATGGCAGCAACTGGGACCTGAAAGGTTACGAAGCACGTGGTGGTTACAAAGCCCTGCGCAAAATCCTGACTGAGGGTATTTCTCAAGAAGATGTGATTGCGGAAGTGAAGAAATCGGCGCTGCGCGGTCGCGGTGGTGCAGGTTTTCCAACTGGCTTGAAGTGGAGCTTCATGCCTCGCCAGTTTCCGGGTCAAAAGTATTTGGCCTGTAATTCCGATGAAGGTGAACCCGGTACATTCAAAGACCGTGACATTCTGCGTTACAACCCGCATTCCGTGATTGAAGGCATGGCGATTGCTGCCTACGCCATGGGCATTTCTGTGGGTTACAACTACATTCACGGCGAGATCTGGGAAACCTATGAACGCTTTGAAGAAGCATTGGAACAGGCTCGCGCTGCAGGTTACCTGGGCGATAACATCATGGGTTCGAAGTTCAGCTTCCAACTGCATGCGCACCAAGGTTATGGCGCTTACATTTGCGGTGAAGAAACCGCGCTGATTGAGTCGATCGAAGGCAAGAAGGGCCAGCCTCGTTTCAAGCCACCGTTTCCGGCTTCCTACGGCATTTACGGCAAGCCCACCACAATCAACAACACTGAAACATTTGCAGCGGTGCCGTTCATCATTCAAAACGGTGGCGACTGGTTCCTGGAATTGGGCAAGCCCAACAACGGCGGCACGAAGATTTTCTCGATTTCCGGCGATGTTGAGAAACCAGGGAACTACGAAATTCCATTGGGAACACCCTTCGCAACCTTGCTTGAAATGGCGGGTGGTATGAAGGGTGGCCGCAAGATCAAGGCTGTGATCCCTGGTGGTTCATCCATGCCTGTTTTGCCTGGCGATGTGATGATGGCCACTGACATGGACTACGACTCGATTGCGAAAGCAGGTTCCATGCTGGGCTCGGGCGCGGTGATTGTAATGGATGAAACCCGCTGCATGGTAAAAAGCCTGTTGCGCCTGTCTTACTTCTATTACGAGGAAAGCTGTGGTCAATGTACACCGTGCCGTGAAGGCACCGGCTGGTTGTATCGAATCATCAATCGCATTGAACACGGGGAAGGGCGTCCTGAAGATCTGGACATGTTGAACTCGATTGCAGACAACATTCAGGGTCGCACCATCTGCGCGCTGGGTGATGCTGCGGCCATGCCGGTTCGCG
This sequence comes from Limnobacter sp. UBA3528, assembly GCF_002377005.1. Classification (NCBI taxonomy): domain Bacteria; kingdom Pseudomonadati; phylum Pseudomonadota; class Betaproteobacteria; order Burkholderiales; family Burkholderiaceae; genus Limnobacter; species Limnobacter sp. UBA3528. Next base: position 113,755 of record NZ_DFOZ01000031.1, read on the forward strand.
CTTTCCTGAAACATTTCCATGAAGAATTTGAGCATCACATCACACACAAGTCGTGCATCGTGCCGGCTTACGTTTGATTCCCTGCGGGTAGATACAAATGGTTGAACTAGAGATTGATGGCGTAAAAGTTGAAGTGGCCGAAGGCAGTATGCTGATGGATGCCGCTGAAAAAGCTGGCAGCTATGTGCCTCACTTTTGCTATCACAAAAAATTGTCGATTGCGGCCAATTGCCGCATGTGTCTGGTCGATGTGGAAAAGGCTCCCAAGCCTTTGCCTGCGTGTGCCACGCCTGTGTCGCCCGGCATGATTGTTCGCACAAAAAGCGAAAAAGCGGTGAACGCCCAAAAAAGCGTGATGGAGTTTTTGCTGATCAACCACCCATTGGATTGCCCGATTTGCGACCAAGGTGGCGAATGCCAGTTGCAAGACATTGCCGTGGGTTATGGCGGTGTGTCATCCCGCTACCAGGAAGAAAAGCGCGTGGTGTTCTTCAAGGACATCGGCCCGCTGGTTTCCGCTCAAGAGATGAGCCGTTGCATTCACTGCACACGTTGCGTGCGTTTTGGTCAGGAAGTGGCCGGCGTGATGGAACTGGGCATGGCTAATCGCGGTGAGCATTCGGAAATTCTGAGTTTTGTGGGCAATTCCGTTGATTCCGAACTGTCGGGCAACATGATCGATCTGTGCCCAGTGGGTGCACTAACATCCAAGCCTTTCCGTTACAACGCCCGAACTTGGGAAATGGCGCGGCGCAAGTCAGTTGCTGCACACGACAGCCTGGGTTCGAATGTGGTTGTGCAAGTGAAAGCCGACAAGGTGATGCGCATCGTTCCGCAAGAAAACGACAGCGTCAACGAGTGCTGGATTTCTGATCGCGACCGTTTCAGCTATGAAGGTTTGCAGGCTGCTGATCGTTTGACTGAACCAATGATCAAAAAGAATGGTCAGTGGGTCACAACGGATTGGCAAACCGCACTGAACGCGGCCTTTGAAGGATTGAAAAAGGCCCGCCGTGAATCGACGGACCTGAACAGTATTGCAATGCTGGTTTCACCGAACAGCACCTTCGAGGAAATGGCGCTGGCCAAAGCCTTGATGACAGGCATTGGTTCAACAAGTATTGATGCAGGTTTGCGCCACAGCGCAAACTTGAACCTGAGTGGTGCAACGCCTTGGTTGGGTGCTTCCGTTCAGGAATTGGCTGACGCTGAGTCCATCGTTGTTGTGGGCGCAGACCCCCGCAACGATCAGCCTTTGCTGACCCAGCGTATTCGCCAGGCCGCAAAGCAGGGTGCCCGCGTGGTGCTTGTGAATGCGGGTGGATTGGATCCCTTGATGCCCAAAGCCGTGTGGCTGAAGGTTGCACCATCGAAATGGGCTGACACTTTGGGCCATGATGCTGTAGCCAATGCGTTGAGTGCTCCAGAGGGCGGCAAATTCGTATTAATCGGCCAGCAGGTTTTGATGAGCCCGTTTGCAGGCCAGGTGTTGGCCAAGGCCGTCGAGTTGGCCAAGTCCACAGGCGCCACCCTGGGCTTCCTGGGTGATGGTGCCAACTGGCTGGGATCTTTCGTGGCCGGTATTCAAGCCGGTGCCCACGGTGGCAAGAACGCCCATGCCATGTTGGAAGGCAAGGCCAAAGCAGCCATTGTTTTCGGCGCTGAACCAGATCTGGACAGTGTACAAGGGCAAAAAATCGTTCGCGGTTTGATCGATGCCGAGTTTGTGGTGCAAGCCAGTGCTTTTGTTGGCAACGCCAAGCAGTATGCGGATGTATTGTTGCCCATCGCGCCAAGCACTGAAACATCAGGCACTTTCATCAACATTGCGGGTATGGCACAAACCTTCAAAGCGGCAGTTCGTCCTTTGGGTGAAACCCGTCCGGGCTGGAAGGTGTTGCGTGTATTGGGCAACCTGTTGGGCCTGGATGGTTTTGAGTTCAATAGTTCCGAAGAAGTGCTGAAGACATTCATGCCAGCCAATCTGGCTGCTTTGTTGAGCAACACCATTCCTGAACAAACGGTTGCTGGTGTGGCCTTGAGTGGTCAACTTGAACTGGCTGCCTTTGCGCCTATTTATGACACCGATGCATTGGTTCGCCGTGCAGATTCATTGCGCAAAACCAAGGCTGCTAAACCGGCACTGGTACAAATCAGTGTGCAAACAGCTGAGTCGTTGGGTGTGAAGTCCGGTGACAAAGTTCAATTGACAGACTCTGAGGGCGGCACGTTGCGGGCTGCAGTTCTAGTGAATAAAACAATTGCTGAAAATACCGTGTTGGTACCGATGGGTCGTGCTGATTCGCAGAGCCTGCGTGCTGTCTTCGGTGGTGTAACGGTTGAGGCGGTGGTGGCCAGCGAGGTGCAGGCATGAGTTCACCAGTTGAAATGATCACCACGTTTGGTTCTGATTTGCTGGGCCCAGCTTGGACGCCAGTCTGGACACTGATCAAAATTTTGTGTGTCACCTTGCCCCTGTTGGGTTGCGTTGCCTACCTAACCTATTGGGAACGCAAAATGATTGGTCGCATGCACATTCGCATGGGCCCAAGCTATGTTGGCCCCATGGGTTTGCTTCAGCCAATCGCTGATGCGGTCAAGATGATGTTCAAAGAAATCATCGTGCCGATGAACGCCAACAAAGGCTTGTTCATCATTGCGCCGATTATGACCATCATGCCGGCTTTGGCTGCATGGGCTGTGATTCCCTTCGGTCCGGAAACTGTTCTGGCCAATGTGAATGCGGGCTTGCTTTACCTCATGGCGATTACGTCGCTTGAAGTGTATGGCGTGATCATTGCCGGCTGGGCATCCAACTCCAAGTACGCCTTCCTTGCGGCCATGCGCGCCTCTGCGCAAATGGTTTCCTATGAACTGGCAATTGGTTTTGTGTTGGTCACTGTGCTGTTGGTGGCGGGTAGCCTGAACATGACAGACATCGTGATGACTCAAACCACTGGTCAGTTCGCTGACATGGGCTTGAATTTCCTGTCATGGAACTGGTTGCCTCTGTTGCCATTGCTGGTGATCTACATGATTTCAGCGGTTGCGGAAACCAACCGTCACCCATTCGATGTGGTGGAAGGCGAATCGGAAATTGTGGCTGGTCACATGGTGGAATATTCCGGCATGACATTCGCCATTTTCTTCCTGGCTGAATACGCCAACATGATTTTGCTGTCCTGTTTGGCCGCGATTATGTTCTTCGGCGGTTGGGATGCACCGGTTGCTTTCCTCAGCTTCATACCAGGCTGGATCTGGCTGGGCATTAAAACTTTCCTGCTGGTGTCCATGTTCATCTGGTTCCGCGCATCATTCCCGCGTTACCGCTATGACCAAATCATGCGTCTGGGCTGGAAGGTGTTCATTCCGCTGACCTTGGTGTGGCTGGTGGTCGTTGCTGCTTGGATGCAGACTCCCTGGAACATCTGGAATTAATTGAGAGCGAACCATGTTTCAAGTTGTTAAAGAGTTTTTGAACAGTTTGTTGTTGCGCGAAATGCTCAAGGGCATGGCATTGACAATGGGTTATATGTTCACCCAGCCGATCACCGTGCTGTATCCCATGGAGAAAACGCCGATGTCGCCGCGTTTTCGTGGATTGCACGCTTTGCGTCGCTATGAAAATGGCGAGGAGCGCTGTATTGCTTGCAAATTGTGTGAAGCCGTGTGTCCGGCCATGGCAATTACGATTGAATCCGAACAGCGCGAGGACGGCACACGCCGTACCAGCCGTTACGACATTGATTTGACCAAGTGTATTTTCTGCGGCTTCTGCGAAGAATCGTGTCCAGTTGATTCAATTGTAGAAACCCACATTCACGAATATCACGGTGAGAAGCGTGGTGATTTGTATTTCACCAAAGAAATGCTGCTGGCTGTGGGCGATCGCTATGAGGCTGAAATTGCAGCCAATCGCGAAGCCGACGCAGCCTACCGTTAAACCGATACAAAACTTAAAAGATTAAATGCAATGGATGCAATAACCGGTTTCTTTTATGTGTTCGCCGCCATTTTGGTGTTCGCCGCGGTGCGCGTAATCACAGCCAGCAATGCTGTACACGCAGCGTTGTACCTTGTGCTTTCGTTCTTTTCTGCATCTGCCCTGTGGATGTTGCTTGAAGCGGAATTCTTGGCCATTTCTCTGGTGCTGGTTTATGTGGGTGCGGTGATGGTGCTGTTCCTGTTCGTCGTGATGATGGTGGATGTGAACATGGACAAAGTACGTGCTGGTTTCTGGAAAAATCTGCCAGTGGCTGCAATCGTTGGCTCCTTGATCGCCTTCCAAATGTCAGTGGTCTTGTTGCGTGGTTTCTGGGACCCCAACCTGGAAACGCCCGAACAGGCTGCCAACAACACAGAAGCCCTTGGCAAGCTGCTTTACACCGAATACCTGTACCCATTTGAAGTGGCTGCCTTGATTTTGCTGGTGGCGATGGTTGCTGCGATCGCACTGACCCTGCGCAAGCGCAAGGACACGAAAGGTCAGGTGCCTTCAGACCAGGTTCGTGTGAAGTCCACCGACCGCGTGAAGCTGGTCAGCATGCCTGCAGATCTTGACCGCAAACAAACAAAAAGCGAGACCCCCAGTGGTCCCAAAGCCTGAACGGGAATAGACAACAATGATTTCTTTATCTCATTACCTCGTGCTGGGCGCGATTTTGTTTTCGATCAGCGTGATCGGCATATTTTTGAACCGCAAGAACCTGATCGTGATTTTGATGGCCATTGAACTGATGCTTCTGGCTGTGAACATGAACTTCGTCGCGTTTTCTCACTTCCTGGGCGATTTGTCCGGGCAGTTATTCGTTTTCTTCATTCTCACAGTGGCTGCCGCCGAGTCTGCAATTGGCCTGGCAATTTTGGTGGTCCTTTTCCGTAACATGAATTCAATCAATGTCGAAGACCTCGACCAGCTGAAGGGGTAAGCGCGAATGAATCCCTTGTATTTGATCGTTCCGTTCGCTCCGCTGGTCGGTGCCATTCTTGCCGGTTTCTTCGGCAAGCAGATTGGTCGCACGGGTGCGCACACAGTGACCATTGCTGGTGTTGCGATTTCCCTGATTGCCTCCATCATGGTGTTTATGGATGTCATGGAAGGCAACACTTTCAATGGCACCCTGTATGAATGGGCCGCTGTGGGCACCTTGGTCTTCGAGGTGGGTTTTCTGATTGACACGCTGACCGCCACAATGATGCTGGTGGTGACCAGTGTTTCATTGATGGTGCACATTTACACCATCGGATACATGGAAGAAGACGATGGTTATCAGCGTTTCTTCTCCTACATTTCCCTGTTTACCTTTTCCATGTTGATGCTCGTGATGAGCAACAACTTCCTGCAGCTGTTTTTCGGCTGGGAAGCGGTAGGCCTGGTGTCTTACTTGCTGATCGGTTTCTGGTACAAAAAGCAAAGCGCGATTTATGCAAACCTGAAAGCATTTTTGGTCAACCGTGTTGGTGACTTCGGTTTCATTTTGGGCATTGGTTTGGTCATGGCGGCGACTGGCTCCATGAATTACGCCGAAGTATTCGCGCAGGCGGACAGCCTGGTGGGGCAGACCATGCCTGGCACGGATTGGCCTTTGTTGGCTGTGGCTTGTATCTGCTTGTTTATCGGTGCAATGGGCAAGTCAGCCCAATTCCCTTTGCACGTGTGGCTGCCTGATTCCATGGAAGGTCCAACACCGATTTCCGCCCTGATTCACGCGGCGACCATGGTGACTGCTGGCATTTTCATGGTCAGTCGCATGTCGCCGCTGTTCGAACTCAGCAACATCGCCTTGAATTTCGTGTTGGTGATCGGTTCCATCACCGCCTTGTTCATGGGTTTTCTGGGCATCATTCAAAACGACATCAAACGCGTGGTTGCCTATTCAACCTTGTCGCAGTTGGGCTATATGACTGTTGCGCTGGGTGTGTCGGCCTATCCTGTGGCGATTTTCCACTTGATGACCCACGCGTTTTTCAAAGCCTTGTTGTTCCTTGGCGCGGGTTCCGTGATCATTGGTATGCATCACAATCAGGACATCCGCCACATGGGCGGCCTGTGGAAGTACATGCCAATTACCTGGATTACCTCACTGCTGGGATCACTGGCCTTGATCGGTACGCCGTTTTTCTCGGGCTTCTATTCGAAAGACAGCATCATCGAAGCAGTACATTTCAGCAATCTGCCCGCAGCCGATTTCGCGTATTTCGCAGTGGTGGCTGGTGTGTTCATCACCGCCTTCTACAGCTTCCGAATGTATTTCCTGGTGTTCCATGGCAAAGAGCGTTTCCATGATATTCAACACCATGACGACCATGGTGACGACGATCACCACGCGCACCACGGACCGGTACAGCCTCATGAGTCCCGTTGGGTGGTAACGCTGCCTTTGATCCTGTTGGCGATTCCATCGGTCATCATTGGTTACATTGCAGTGGAGCCCATGTTGCACGGTACTTTCTTTGAAGGTGTGATCACCATTAATCCTGAACACGGTGCCATGGCAGGTCTTAGCAGCATTTTCCACGGCGCTGCAGCCATGGGTGTGCATTCTTTGCAAACCGCACCTTTCTGGCTCGCCTTGGCTGGTGTGGTTGCTGCCGCGGTGTGCTACCTGTGGGTGCCTGCCATTCCGGCGGCCTTCATGAAAGCATTGAAGCCAGTGCACACATTGCTGGACAACAAGTACTACATGGACAAATTCAATGAAGTGGTTTTTGCAGGCGGCGCACGCGGCTTGGGTGAAGCACTTTGGAAGTTTGGCGACCGCATGTTGATCGATGGTTTGTTGGTCAATGGCAGCGCCAAACTGGTGGGTTTGATCTCGGGTGTGGTTCGATTTGCGCAAAGCGGTTTTATTTACCACTATGCGTTCGCGATGATCCTCGGCGTTTTGGCCATGATCATTACTTTCATCACACTCAAATAAACAGGGCGGAACCTCGGTTCTTACGATTGGAAAATATCAATGTCTAACAATATTCCTTATCTGAGTTTGGCGATCTGGCTGCCAATCGCCTTTGGTGTCTTGATCATGGCCCTGGGCAATGACAAGAACGCAGGTGCAGTTCGGGGTGCGTCCCTGATTGCTGCACTGATCAGTTTTGTCGTGACCCTGCCTTTGTATTTTGGTTTTGACACCAGCACAGCCCAACTGCAGTTTGTTGAGAAACTGCCCTGGATCGAGGCCTTCGGCGCGTCTTACGGCTTGGGTGTTGATGGCTTGTCTGTCTGGTTTGTTATTTTGACTGCCTTGATCACTGTTTTCGTGGTGGTCGCGGCTTGGGAAGTCATCACCGAGAAAGTGGCGCAATACATGGCCGCATTCTTGATTTTGTCAGGTTTGATGGTGGGCGTATTCACGGCGACAGATGGTTTGCTGTTTTACGTGTTCTTCGAAGCAACGCTGATCCCGATGTACATCATCGTGGGTGTGTGGGGTGGCCCAAACCGCATTTATGCAGCTTTCAAGTTCTTCTTGTACACGCTGTTGGGTTCGTTGCTCACGTTGGTCGCGATTATTTACCTACAGTTTCAATCAGGTACTTTCGAAATCGCGGCGTGGCACAAACTGCCTCTGGACATGACCGAGCAAATCCTGATTTTCCTGGCTTTCCTCATGGCCTTTGCTGTGAAAGTACCAATGTGGCCGGTACACACCTGGTTGCCAGATGCGCACGTGGAAGCACCCACTGGTGGCTCCGTGGTGTTGGCAGCAATCATGTTGAAGCTGGGCGCCTATGGTTTCCTGCGTTTCAGCATGCCGATTGCGCCGGATGCGAGCCACGAACTGGCCGGCTTCATGATTACCCTGTCGCTGATTGCGGTGGTGTATATCGGTGTTGTGGCTTTGGTTCAGAAAGACATGAAAAAGCTGGTGGCGTATTCATCAATCGCTCACATGGGTTTTGTCACCTTAGGCTTCTTCATGTTTCAGGACCTGGCAGTGCAGGGCGCCATCATCCAGATGATTTCTCATGGCTTCGTATCGGGTGCGATGTTCATTTGTATCGGCGTGCTTTACGACCGTGTTCACAGCCGTGAAATTGCCGCCTACGGTGGTGTGGTCAATACAATGCCGAAGTTCGCGGCATTTTTCCTGCTGTTCGCCATGGCCAACGCCGGCTTGCCTGCCACCAGCGGTTTTGTGGGTGAGTTCATGGTGATTCTGGGGGCCGTGAAGTACAACTTCTGGATCGGCTTGCTGGCCGCGACTACCTTGATCTTCGGTGCTGCTTATTCCCTGTGGATGTACAAGCGCGTGGTGTTTGGTGAAGTGGCCAACGACAACGTGAAGGAATTGACTGACGTAAACACCCGGGAATTCATGATGCTGGGTGCATTGGCAATTCTGGTCATGGCCATGGGCCTGTACCCCAAACCCTTTACTGATGTGTTGCAGGTGTCCGTAGATGCCCTGTTGCAACATGTGGCTCAGTCCAAGCTTTAATTGAGGAATGTTCGTGGATCAGATGAATCTCTCACTCGCTATTCCTGAAATTGCCCTGGCGCTATTCGCCTGTGCGTTTCTGATTGCAGACAGCGTGACCAAGGGCCGCATATTGCCAATGCTGCACAATATTGTGGTGTTGTTCTGTATCGGCCTTGGTGTGTATTGCCTTGCGCAGGTACCCACCGCTGGCACTGAACTGGCTTTCACCAATATGTACATTGCCGACAGCATGGCATTGGTATTGAAAGGCTTTTCCGCCCTGGCAATCGCATTCACCTTGATTGTGGGTGCGAACTACGCCAAAGACCGTGACATGTTCAAGGGCGAGCTGCACGCATTGGTGTTGTTTGCTTTGCTTGGTCAGATGATCATGATTTCCGCCAACAACCTGTTGTTGGTATACCTGGGCGTTGAATTGCTGTCGCTTAGCCTGTATGCCGCTGTGGCCATGCAGCGTGACAATGTGCGTGCAACTGAAGCGTCTATGAAGTATTTTGTTCTGGGCGCCTTGGCTTCAGGTTTCCTGTTGTACGGCATGTCGATGATTTACGGTGCTACTGGCTCCTTGAACCATTCGGATATCGCATTCGCTGCCACTGCCGCAGTATCGGGCCAGAAGTCGATCATTTTCGTATTCGGTATTGTATTTTTGGTGGCCGGTTTGGCCTTCAAGCTCGGTGTGGTGCCATTCCACATGTGGGTTCCTGATGTGTACCAGGGGTCGCCCTCCATTTCCACACTGCTGATCAGTGGAGCACCCAAGCTGGCTGCGTTTGCAATGATGATGCGACTGCTGGTGGATGGTCTTTTTGTGATGGCTTTTGATTGGCAAAACATGCTGATGGTGTTGGCGATTGCATCGCTGGCCATTGGTAACCTGACTGCCATTGCACAAACCAGTTTGAAACGCATGCTGGCATATTCGACCATTGCACAAATGGGCTTCATGTTGCTGGGTTTCCTCTCCGGAGTCAGTGGTCAAGGCGCAGGACAAGACACCGGCAATGCCGCGCAGGCTTACTCTTCGGCCATGTTCTACAGCATCACCTATGTGCTGACCACACTGGGCACCTTTGGTGTGATCATGGTGATGTCGCGCAAAGGCTTTGAAGTTGAAAACATTAGCGACCTGAAGGGCTTGAACAAGCGCGCACCTTGGTTGGCCTTGATCATGCTGTTGCTCATGTTCTCGCTGGCGGGAATTCCACCCATGGTGGGTTTTGCAGCGAAACTGTCGGTGTTGAAGGCTCTGCTGGCCACGGGCCAGGTTTGGTTGACTGTGTATGCCGTAATGTTCAGCCTGGTGGGTGCGTTCTATTACATCCGCATCGTGAAAACCATGTATTTCGAAGCGCCTGCGGATGAAACCGAAATCGTGATGGGCAATGATGCTCGCGCTGTGTTGGGTCTGAATGGTTTGGCTGTGATCGCACTGGGCTTGTTGCCAGCGCCTTTGATGGCGTATTGCATGACCGCAATTCAGCAGACACTGGCTGGGTAACTAACAAATTAGTTAACAACTTTAGTTTATTGAATATTTACAAGGGGTAGGTTTTGACGCAGACGATTGGGCATTGGTTGTTGTTTGGCTTGGCCTTGCTGTTTGCGAACCTGCCTTTTGTAAGCAACCGCATCATGGGCGTTCTGCCTGTGGCTAAAAAGGGCGGTTGGACTCGAGTGCTTGAAGTCATCGCCGGTTACTTCATTGTGGGCTTGATTGGCTTCGCTATCGAGGGTAGCTTGAGTCAGGTAACTCCCCAACGCTGGGAGTTTTACGCACTAACTGCGTGTCTGTTCTTGGTATTTGCTTTTCCCGGGTTTGTGTACCGCTTCCTGTGGCGTTCTCCAAAAGGCTGATTTCAGGTTTTCTCCCTCTGTTTTGTCTGTACTCCCGCAGCGATACTGTTGCGTTCAAAGTAAACGTCCTTTCAAGGAAAGCCAGTTATGAAACGTTTGCTGATTGGAGTCATCATTCCTGCTGCATTTTTACTCGCGGCATGTACAAATTCGCCTGAAGCCACAACCCGTAAACTGCAGTTTCTCGCGAAAACCGATTGCGAACTGGTTTACAAGTCAGCTGGAGCTCAGGTGGTCGAGAATTTCTGCGAAACGGAATGGAAACCAGTCACGGTTTATATTGACGACCAGAAGTATTCGGTGGACTGGATCAATGAAGAGACCAGTCGAAGGCTCTTTGAGCAAGGTTGTGGGCAAACAGCAGGGTGTTACTACGAGCTGACGCTAGAAGGTGTCACAGTCATTGGCAGATTTGCTTATGTGACTGATTTGCTCAAAGGGGAATATACTTTCGAGATTGATGCGAATGAGAACTCGACTTTGTTGGGCGAAACCACAACCGATTTGCCCTCATGATCTTTGTTTTTGAGGCCTGTGTGTCATCAACAAAAACGCCGACTTCAAGTCGGCGTTTTTGTTTGGTTTGCACAATTACATATTGGGGTAGTTGGGGCCACCACCACCTTCCGGTGTCACCCACACAATGTTCTGTGTCGGGTCTTTGATGTCACAGGTTTTGCAGTGTACGCAGTTCTGCGCATTGATCTGCAATTGGTCCTTTCCATCTTCTTTCTTCACGTACTCATACACACCAGCCGGGCAATAGCGCTGTTCCGGACCCGCATACGTGGTCAGGTTTGTGGCCACGGGTACGTCTGCATTCTTCAATGTCAGGTGTGCAGGCTGGTTTTCCTCGTGGTTGGTGTTGGAGATGAACACGGAGCTCAAACGATCAAACGTGATTTTCCCATCCGGTTTTGGGTAGTTGATCGGCTGAAATTCAGAAGCGGGGCGCAGGCATTCATGGTCTGCGTGCTTGTGGTGCAATGTCCAAGGCACCTTGCCTTTGAACAGCTTTTGCTCAATACCCACCATCATGGTGCCGGTGTACAGACCTTTGCTCATCCACTGTTTGAAGTTGCGTGCACGGTAGAGCTCATCAAACAGCCAGGAGTCGTGGAAGGCTTTTGGATAGGCTTCCAGTTCGTCGCCAGCGCGGTCTTGAGCCAAAGCGTCAGCAATGGCTTCGGCACACAGCACGCCGCTCTTGATTGCGGCATGGGAACCCTTGATTCGCGAAGCATTCAAAAAGCCCGCATCGCAACCCACCAGTGCACCGCCAGGGAATACCAGTTTGGGCAGGCTCATCAAGCCGCCTGCAGCGATGGCGCGCGCGCCGTAAGAAATCCGCTTGCCACCTTCAAAGTATTTGCGAATTTCAGGGTGTGTTTTGTAACGCTGGAATTCTTCAAACGGCGAGAGATAGGGATTCTCGTAGGCGAGGCCCACCACAAAACCCACCGCAACCTGGTTGTTTTCCAGGTGATACAGGAATGAACCGCCGTATGTGTTTGAATCGAGAGGCCAGCCACCGGAATGAATCACCAAACCAGGTTTGTGCTTGGCTGGGTCGATTTCCCACAGTTCTTTCAAGCCAATGCCGTAAACCTGTGGGTCACGGCCTTCGTTCAGATTGAATTTCTCAATGACACGTTTGCCCAAGTGGCCACGCACACCTTCCGCAAATACGGTGTACTTGGCATGCAGTTCCATGCCAGGCTGGTAAGCATGGGTGTGTTCACCATCTTTACCGATGCCCATGTCGCCGGTTTGAACGCCTTTCACAGCACCTTTCTCGTCGTACAGAATTTCCGCACCAGCGAAGCCGGGGAAAACTTCAACGCCCAAGGCCTCGGCCTGTTCTCCAAGCCAGCGCACAACATTGGCCAGGCTGATTACATAATTGCCGTGGTTCTGAAAACATTCGGGCAACAGGGCGTTGGGTACTTTCTTGGCGGAGGTTTCGGTCAGGAACAAAAACTGGTCTTCCGTCACTTCCGTGTTCAGTGGGGCGCCGCGCTCTTTCCAGTCAGGAAAAAGTTCGGTGATTGCGCGTGGGTCCATGACCGCGCCTGACAAAATATGGGCGCCAACTTCAGAGCCTTTCTCCAAAACGCACACATTGATTTCCTGGCCTTTTTCAGCGGCCACTTGTTTCAGGCGAATGGCTGTTGACAGGCCGGCAGGGCCTCCACCAACTACCAATACGTCGTATTCCATCATGTCTCTTTCAACAGCCGACATTGGGTGCGTCTCCTTAAAATTTGTCGCGGGTGCTACAGCTAGGTGCAGCTTTGATTTTAAGCCGAAAGCTTATTGCATATCGGGAAAAAATAGTTGACTTTGATCTCTAGTCTGAGAAACTTGATTTTGTGCGCTGCAGCAAGAAGTTTGCAGACGCTTAAACGTTAAACTATCGGCACAAATTAAAAGCATGAGGAAAAAAGAATGGGGATGAACAAGGTATCGGCCAGTGCCGCAGAGGCTTTGGCAGACAAGATCAAGGACGGAATGACGCTTGCTGTGGGTGGTTTTGGCTTGTGCGGCATTCCAGAGGCGCTGATTGAAGCGGTTCGTGCATCCGGCGCGAAAGACCTGACAGTGATTTCTAATAATGCAGGCGTGGACGGCTTCGGCTTGGGTCGCTTGCTGGAAACCAGACAGGTTCGCAAGATGATTTCATCGTATGTTGGCGAGAACAAGGAATTTGAGCGCCAGTACCTGAGTGGTGAGTTGGAGCTTGAATTCACGCCGCAAGGAACTTTGGCAGAGAAATTGCGCGCTGGTGGTGCGGGCATACCTGCCTTCTTCACGAAAACCGGTTTTGGAACTGTAATCGCCGAAGGCAAAGAAACCCGTGTGATCGATGGTGAAAACTATGTGCTGGAGCATAGCCTGAAAGCGGACATTTCCCTGGTGAAAGCCTGGAAAGCAGACACGTCAGGCAATTTGATATACCGCCTCACCGCGCGCAATTTCAACCCAGAGTGTGCGGCCGCCTCGAAATTCACCGTAGTTGAGGTTGAGGAAATTGTGGAAGTGGGCGCGCTCGATCCAAACTTTATTCATACCCCTGGTATCTACGTGCAGCGGGTTGTGTTGAATGCCAATCCTGAAAAGCGGATTGAAAAACGTACCCTGGCGACCCCGGCACAATAAGGAGAAGAACAAATGGCATGGAATCACGATGAAATGGCAGCACGCGCGGCGCGTGAGTTGCAAGACGGTTTTTATGTGAACCTGGGTATCGGTTTGCCCACTTTGGTCAGTAACCACATTCCTGAGGGCATGGATGTGATGCTGCAAAGCGAGAACGGCTTGTTGGGCATTGGACCATTTCCGACCGAGGCGCAAGTGGATGCCGATTTGATCAATGCGGGCAAGCAAACCGTGACCACACTGGATGGATCTGCATTCTTTTCGAGCTCGGAATCGTTCGCAATGATTCGAGGCGGGCACATCAATTTGGCAATTTTGGGTGCCATGCAGGTCAGTCAGCGCGGCGATTTGGCCAACTGGATGATTCCGGGCAAGCTGGTAAAGGGCATGGGCGGCGCCATGGATCTGGTCGCAGGTGTGTCGCGTGTTGTGGTGCTGATGGAGCATGTGGCCCGCAAGAAAGACGGGACCACAGACTTGAAAATTCTGCCCGAATGCACTCTGCCTTTAACAGGCAAGGGCGTGGTCAACCGCATCATCACTGACCTTGCGGTCATGGATGTGACTGCCGAAGGTTTGGAGGTACTGGAAATAGCACCGGGTGTTTCTAGAGAAGAACTCCAAGAAAAAACAGGCTGTGAACTGAAGTTTGCTTAAGTTCATTGGCATGGACCAAGCGGGCTCAGTTATAATTCTGCTTTCAAACAGTGCCTGATTCATTCAATCAGGCGCCCAACTGAGCGCCCAACTGAGCGCCGCCTGGCACTATGACCAAATATGTATTTGTTACTGGCGGGGTTGTCTCGTCCCTTGGCAAAGGTATTGCCGCAGCATCTTTGGCCGCGATTCTCGAAAGTCGTGGCCTGAAAGTCACCATGCTCAAACTGGACCCGTACATCAACGTGGATCCAGGCACGATGAGCCCGTTCCAGCACGGCGAGGTATTTGTCACCGAAGACGGTGCAGAAACCGATCTGGACTTGGGGCACTACGAGCGCTTCATTTCTACGAAAATGAAGAAGTCCAATAACTTCACCACAGGTCAGATTTACGAATCTGTGCTGCGCAAAGAGCGCCGTGGTGAATACCTTGGCAAAACAGTACAGGTGATCCCCCACATTACCAATGAAATTCAGGCTTTCATCGAGAAGGGCGCGCGCGCAGCCTGGGGTGGTGAAACTGATGTGGCCATTGTTGAGATTGGCGGAACGGTAGGCGACATCGAATCTTTGCCTTTCCTTGAAGCCGTTCGTCAAATGAGCCTGCGTCTCGGTCGCAACAGTGCCTGTTTTGTGCACCTGACATTGGTGCCGTTCATCGCGTCTGCAGGCGAGTTGAAAACCAAGCCCACCCAGCATAGCGTTCAAAAACTGCGCGAAATCGGCATTTTCCCAGATGCATTGCTGTGTCGCGCTGACCGTCGAATTCCTGACGATGAGCGCGCCAAAATTTCCATGTTTTCGAACGTTCAACTGGAAGCGGTGATCTCGGTTTGGGATGCAGACACGATTTACAAAATTCCGGCCATGCTGGAAGCCCAAAAGCTTGACGACATTGTGTTGGAAAAGCTGAACATTGAAGCACCTCGTGCCGATTTGTCGAAATGGGCTGAAATTGTGTATGCGCAAGAGAACCCTGCGCAGAACATTACGATTGGCATGGTAGGCAAGTATGTTGACCTGACAGAGTCCTACAAATCCTTGATTGAGGCCCTGAATCATGCGGGCTTGCACACCCGAACCAAGGTGAATATCAACTACATTGATTCAGAAGAAATCGAAGCCAATGGCACTGAAAGCCTGAAAAAGCTTGATGCGATTCTGGTTCCCGGTGGTTTCGGCAAGCGCGGCACAGAAGGCAAGATCAAAGCCATTCAATACGCCCGTGAAAACAAAGTGCCTTATTTGGGCATTTGCTTGGGCATGCAGTTGGCGGTGATTGAATTTGCGCGCCATTGTGCGGGTTTGCCAAAAGCCAATTCGACCGAATTTGACAGCCTTGCCGACACCCCAGTGGTTGCTTTAATCACCGAGTGGAAAGACAGCACGGGCAAAGTTGAATTGCGGACTGATCAAAGCGATTTGGGTGGCACCATGCGCCTTGGTTCACAGCGTTGCCCGATTAAGCCCGGTACTCTGGCCGAGTCCATTTACGGTCCTGAAGTGAATGAGCGCCATCGTCACCGTTATGAGGTGAACAACAATTACGTGCCTCAACTTGAAGAGGCTGGCTTGCGCATTTCTGCCCGTACGCCGACCGAGGATTTGCCGGAAATCATGGAATTGCCCGATCACCCGTGGTTTTTTGGCGTGCAGTTTCACCCCGAGTTCACCAGCACCCCACGAGACAGCCACCCCTTGTTTTTGGCGTACGTGAAGGCTGCTTTGACCCACAAATTGGCCAAAGCGTTATAAGCTGAACCCAACAGGAGGACACCACATGAAACTATGCAATTTTGAAGTGGGTTTGGACAAACCTTTTTTCCTGATCGCTGGCCCATGCGTGATAGAAAGTGAGCAGATGGCCATGGACACCGCAGGTCAGCTCAAGGAAATCTGCGAGTCACTGGGTGTGCCTTTCATTTACAAAAGCTCGTACGACAAAGCCAACCGCAGTTCAGGCAAAAGCTTCCGTGGTTTGGGTATGGACAAGGGGCTGGATATTCTGGCCAATGTCAAGAAAACCCTGAACGTCAACATTCTGACCGATGTGCACGCAATTGAAGAAATTGCCGCGGTGGCCAGTGTGGTCGACGTTTTGCAAACCCCAGCGTTTTTGTGCCGCCAAACTGATTTCATTGAAGCAGTGGCCACGTGTGGCAAGCCAGTGAACATCAAGAAGGGTCAGTTTTTGGCGCCGGGCGACATGGTGAACGTGGTGGACAAAGCCCGCGCGGCTGCCATAGAGGCAGGCGGTGATGGCAAGAACATCATGGTGTGCGAGCGCGGTGTCAGTTTTGGTTACAACAACCTTGTTTCTGACATGCGCAGCCTGGCCATTATGCGCAACACTGGGTGCCCGGTTGTATTTGATGCCACGCACAGTGTGCAGTTGCCTGGCGGGCAGGGCACAGCAAGTGGCGGTCAGCGCGAATTCGTGCCTGTGTTGGCGCGTGCCGCTGTGGCCGTGGGTGTGGCTGGTTTGTTCATGGAGAGTCACCCTGACCCAGCCAAAGCGATGTCTGACGGCCCGAATGCCTGGCCCTTGCCCCGAATGAAGGCCTTGTTGGCCACATTGCAGGAACTGGACCGTTTGGTGAAGTCTGGCCCATTGGCCGAAACAGACCTGATGAAATAAACAGGCTGAACGTTAAAAACAGAATTTAATCAATCCAAGAGGAAACTATGAGCGCAATTGTTGACGTGATTGGTCGTGAGGTTATTGATTCTCGCGGCAATCCCACTGTGGAATGTGACGTGTTGCTGGAAAGTGGTGCAATGGGCCGTGCGGCCGTACCCTCTGGCGCGTCCACAGGTACTCGCGAAGCGGTTGAGCTGCGCGACGGTGACAAGTCCCGTTACCTGGGCAAAGGCGTATTGCGCGCGGTTGA
Organism: Limnobacter sp. UBA3528; assembly: GCF_002377005.1. Lineage (NCBI taxonomy): Bacteria > Pseudomonadati > Pseudomonadota > Betaproteobacteria > Burkholderiales > Burkholderiaceae > Limnobacter > Limnobacter sp. UBA3528. The sequence goes on from NZ_DFOZ01000031.1 coordinate 130,765, forward strand.
AAACATCAACACCGAGATTTCCGAAGCGATTCTGGGTCTGGATGCGCAAGAGCAGGTGTTTCTGGATCAGAACCTGATCGACCTGGACGGCACTGAAAACAAGAGCCGTTTGGGTGCCAACGCCACCTTGGCGGTTTCCATGGCGGTGGCCCGTGCTGCAGCTGAAGAAACAGGCTTGCCTTTGTACCGTTATTTTGGCGGCATGGGCGGCATGAGCCTGCCAGTGCCCATGATGAACGTGATCAACGGTGGCGCGCACGCCAACAACAATCTGGATCTGCAAGAGTTCATGATTTTGCCCGTGGGCGCACCTTCTTTCCGTGAAGCGATTCGCTACGGCGCTGAAGTGTTCCATGCGCTGAAGAAAATCATTCACGACAAAGGCATGTCGACTGCAGTGGGCGATGAAGGCGGTTTTGCGCCTTCTGTGGCCAACCATGAGGCGGCCATTCAAATGATTATTCAGGCCATTGAAACTGCAGGCTTTGAACCAGGTACCCAAATTGCTTTGGGTCTGGATTGCGCAGCCTCCGAGTTCTACAAAGGTGGCAAGTACAAGCTGGCCGGTGAAGGCATGGAGCTAAGCTCACAGGAATTCGCACACCTGCTGGAAAGCTGGTGCAACAAGTACCCAATCATTTCAATTGAAGATGGCATGGCTGAAGACGATTGGGACGGCTGGGCTTACCTGTCCAAAACCATGGGCCGCAAGGTACAACTGGTGGGCGACGACTTGTTCGTGACCAACACCAAAATTCTTGCGGAAGGCATTGAGAAAAAAATTGCCAATTCCATTCTGATCAAGATCAACCAGATTGGTACCTTGACCGAAACATTCGCTGCCATTGAAATGGCCAAGCGTGCACGTTACACAGCGGTGATTTCTCATCGTTCGGGCGAGACCGAAGACAGCACCATCGCTGACATTGCAGTGGGCACCAACGCCATGCAAATCAAGACTGGTTCCATGAGCCGATCAGACCGCATTGCGAAGTACAACCAGCTGTTGCGCATTGAAGAAGACTTGGGTGACATCGCTTATTACCCAGGCCGCTCAGCCTTCTACAACCTGGATTAATCGATATTAATCGAAGGTGGCCCCGCAGTGCGGGGCCTTCTTGTATATGAACCCCCGGCTGATTTCACTCGTCCTCTTTGCTTTGTTGATTTTGCTTCAATACCCTTTGTGGTTTGGCAAAGGCGGGATGCTGCGCGTCAGTGATCTCGAAGATCAGCTTGAGCAGCAAAAACAGGTGAACGAAGCATTGAGACTGCGCAATCAGCAGCTCGAGGGCGATGTGCGCAGTTTGACCGAAGGCGTTGAGGCAATTGAAGAGCGTGCCAGAAATGATTTTGGCATGATCAAGAAAGATGAAGTTTTTATTCAATTGATTGAGCCGCGCAGCCAGCCAGCGGCTACGCCACCAGCTGCGGCAACACAATCTTCAAATTAGTGCAGGGTGGGCGGAAGGGGATCTTGTGAACCTTCGTTGTCAGGGCTTTCTGTAAAAAGTGCGTTGCAATCGGCTCGGGTAAACGAGTAATTTGCATTGCAGAAGTCACACTGAATTTCCACTGTCGGGTTCTCTGACAGAGCATCATCAAGTTCGGCTTGACCCAAGGTCACCAGCATTTTTCCCACTTTTTCGCGTGAACAGGTGCATTCAAAGTGTGCTTGACGTTCGGCCAACCCGTCAGGATCTTCCTCCCAAAAAAGGCGTTTGGCCAATTCATCGGTCTCTGTGCTCAGGTGTTCTTCGGTTTGCAGCGTATTAATCAGGGCCGTCAACCTGTCCCAACCGTCGGCGTCGAATGCTTTACTTGAAACCACACCACCATGTTGTGGCATTTGTTGAAGCATCAGGCCTGCTGCAGTATTGTGGTCCGAATTCAATATGAGGCGTGTTTCCAGCTGTTCGCTGCTGTGCATGTAAGCTTCCAGCGAATCAGCCACCGAAGTACCTGCAAGTGGCACAATGCCTTGGTAGGGGGCCTGGCCAGGCAGTCGGTTGCGCGGATCCAGGATAATTGCGCATATACCTTTGCCTGTGGCGTTGACAAGGTCTTTGAAGTCGGCATTTTCGGGGATTTTTGCATCTTCTGCCAATTTCACTGTTGCACGCAAACCCAAACGGCTATTACATTCTGCCACCAGCAATCGAATAGGACCGTCGCCCTGAATTTGAATAATCAGCGATCCTTCGAACTTCAGTGAGGCTGACAGCATGGTGCTGGCTGCAACCAGTTCACCCAGTACTTTTTGAACTGGCTGAGGGTAGTTATTGTTGTTAACTACCTGTTGCCATGCCTTGGAAAGATGTACCAAGTGCGCTCGGCAACTGGATTGATCAAAGATCAGGGTGCGTAGTGTGTCGGTCATGGGTACAAAAATTTGGCAAAAAATTAATCGTCAATTCGTTCAAGCGTTTCTTTGAACAGCTTGGCTTTTTGCACGTAAAAGGCTGCGCCAATCAGGCGGGCCACCTCATCGTCATTGAGGGTTCGGATTACTTTTCCGGGAGAACCGACCACCAGCGAGCGGTCAGGTATTTCTTTACCTTCAGTAATTAACGCGCCGGCGCCGATAATACAGTTTTTTCCGATCTTTGCGCCGTTCAGGACCACCGAACGAATGCCGATCAAACTGCCTTCGCCGACAGTGCAGCCATGTAAACAGGCTTGGTGCCCGACCGTCACATTTTTCCCCACCACCATGGGGTAGCCGATGTCGGTGTGCAACACTGCTCCTTCTTGCACATTGCTGCCCTCCATAATATGGATCAGTTCGTTGTCGCCGCGAATGGCTGCGAAATCCCAAACCGAGGTATTTTCATCAAGCCGTACTTTTCCGATGATGCTTGCCATTTCTGCCACATAAGCGCTGGAGTGCACGGTCGGCGCTTCGCCGTTGATTTTGTATTTGGCCACGTTTGTCTCCTGTCCTAGGGTGTTGCTGAGGTGTGTTTGCCTTAAAATAACATGCATCGAACCCTAGTGCAGTGTGGTGATGGGCAGTGAACTTGAACAAACTTTGAGACATGCCGCCTTGCGGGCTTTGGAGTGTAAAAACTCCATTGAGAAAGTGCGCCTGGTGTTGGCGATTGACGACCAACTGCCCATAGGCAATCAAGTCGAATTCTCGCCAGGCGTTGGTCGCCCAGACAAACCGGAGCTGGTACACCCCGCGCGCGTGCCTACACGCAAAGTCAGCCAGTCTGTGGGGCGGGGCATGCTGTTGCATTCACTGGCCCATATTGAGTTCAATGCAATTAATCTGGCGCTTGATTTGCTGGTTCGTTTTCCCTCAATGCCACATCAGTTCTATCTGGATTGGTTGAAAGTGGCCAAAGAGGAGGCTTATCACCACACGTTGTTGTGTGGCCGCATGGCTGCCTACGGCCTGAAGTATGGCGATTACCCCGCGCACGACGGTCTTTGGCAAATGGCTGAGAAAACCAAAGCCAGCCTGTTGGCCAGGCTTGCCTTGGTGCCGCGGCTTTTGGAGGCACGTGGGCTGGATGTTTCACCGACGATACGCGACAAACTGGCAGCGGCTGGCGACACGGAAAGTGCCGAAGTGCTGGACGTTATTTTGTGCGATGAAATTGGGCATGTGGCCATAGGCAACCGCTGGTTCAATGAAGTGTGCAACAATGAAATGCGCGAACCTATTGAAGCATTTGAGTATTGCCTGCGGGAGTACACCGCCCCGCAGCCGCGCTCACCCTTCAATTTCAAGGCCCGCGCTCAAGCAGGGTTTTCTGAAGAAGAACTGGCTTGGTTGATGCAAGTTGAATTGGAGCAATCGGCCCAATAAGCGGATTGCAAAAGTATGAGTACAGCAGCACCACTTTCAGCGAACCAACTTGATTGGAGTGACCCTCACTTGATCAATGCGGATTTGCATTGCCACTCCACAGTGTCCGATGGCACCCTCGAGCCCGAGGAACTTGCTGCCAGAGCAGCGGCCAACGGTGTACAAATTTGGTCTTTGACTGACCATGACGAGGTTAGTGGCTTGGCCCGTGCTGCGAGAGCGGCAGCGGAGCACAATCTGATTTTCATTCCTGGCGTAGAAATCTCGGTGACCTGGTCCGCTGTAACTTTGCACATTGTTGGCTTGAATGTGCAGTATGAGAACTCTCCGCTGGAGAAGGGCTTGGCCAGCGTGCGCAACGGGCGAACCGAGAGAGCTATTGAAATGTCACGTCAGCTTGAAAAGGTTGGCATTGAAGGTGTCTACGAAGGTGCCTTGAAGTATGTGGGCAACCCCAACCTGATTAGTCGAACTCACTTTGCCCGCTGTTTGGTTGAGCGCAAGGTGTGTGCTGATATTCGCGAAGTTTTTGAACGATTCCTGACGCCGGGTAAGCCCGGTTATGTACCCCATGAGTGGGCCAGTCTGAAGCAGGCTGTCGACTGGATTCTGGATTCAAATGGATTGCCGGTGATTGCACACCCGGGGCGCTATGATTTGAAACCCATGCAGATGGATGAGCTGGTTGAGCAGTTTGTCAAAATGGGGGGTGTCGGAATTGAGGTGGTCACTGGCAGCCATACCACCGATCAATACGCCACCTATGCGCGTAAATCGGTTCGTTCTGGCTTGAAGGCGTCACGCGGATCGGACTTTCATGGCCCCACTGAATCCAGGGTTAATTTGGGTGAATTGCCCCGCTTGCCCGACGGTTGCGTGCCAATCTGGGATAATTGGGGCAAGTTGTTCAGCTAACAGGATCCCCATTGGCGCAGTTATTCAACGTACATCCTCAAAACCCGCAATCGCGTTTGTGCAAGCAGGCGGCAGACCTGATCAATTCGGGTGGAATTGCCGCTATCCCTACAGACAGCTGTTATGCCCTTGTTTGTCATCTAGACGATAAAAACGCGGTGGAGCGCTTGCGCAGGCTGAAAGGTATTTCAGAGAAACAGCACTTGGCCTTGTTGTGCAAGGATTTAAGTGAACTGGGAAGCTACGCGAAGGTAAATAATGTTCAATACCGTTTGCTGAAGTCGGTGTTTCCAGGGCCATACACCTTTATTCTTGAAGCCACCAAAGAAGTGCCCAAGCGGGTGTCGCATCCTTCTAAAAAATCGATTGGCTTACGTGTGCCCGCACACGCGGTGGTGCAGGGCCTGCTTGAACACATTGAAGGCGCGCTGATTGCTACAACGCTGCAGTTACCGGGCATGGAAGAACCGGCACGCAGCGGTTGGGAGGCCCAGGAGGCCGTGGGAAATGACGTGGATTTGATCGTGGATGATGGCGAGTACTGTGGCGCATTTCCAACCACCGTGATTGACTGGACCAGTGAAGAGCCATTGGTGGTGCGAATTGGGGCTGGACCACTGACAGGCCCGTTGGAGCCCGTGAACGTTGAAGAACAGGAAGAGCTGTGATGGACGCTGGCATTATTCAAACCATCGCGGTCTATGCCTTGCCCGTGTTGTTCGCCATTACTCTGCACGAAGCAGCCCACGGTTACGTGGCGCGAATGTACGGCGACAACACCGCCATGTATGCCGGTCGAATTACCTTGAACCCAATTAAGCATATTGACCCAGTCGGGACCATTCTCGTACCGATCGCAATTCTGGTGTCTTCAAGCCTGATGGGTATGGGTGCTTTTCTGTTTGGCTGGGCCAAACCAGTACCCGTGAATTTTGGCAATTTGCGCAATCCGAAGAAAGACATTCGTTTTGTAGCCTTTGCTGGCCCAGGGGCAAACTTCATCATGGCCCTGTTGTGGGCGCTTAGCCTGAAGTTACAGTTTGTCACTGGGCTGAACGAGCCTTTTTTTGCAGAGATGGCCAAGGCGGGCATCGTGGTGAACCTGGTGCTGGCCGCTTTGAACCTTCTGCCAATCTTACCGCTGGATGGAGGTCGCATTCTGTTCAGCTTCCTGCCCAGTTCTGCAGCCTACAGTTTCAGCCGCACCGAGCCCTATGGCATGATCGTGCTCATTGCACTCCTGATGTTGGGTATCTTGCCCATGTTCATCCAGCCCATAGTTAGCGCCGGGCTGAGTGTGCTAACCCTTTTGTTTAATTTTTAAGTCACCATGTTTCCTGAACGCGTATTGTCGGGCATGCGCCCAACCGGTTTGTTACACCTTGGTCATTACCACGGTGTGTTGAAAAACTGGGTGAAACTTCAGAACGAGTTTCCCTGTCTGTTTTTTGTGGCCGACTGGCATGCGCTGACCACGCATTACGAAACCCCGGAAGTGATCAAGGAAAACGTGTGGGATATGGTGGTCGACTGGTTGGCTGCGGGTGTTGATCCAGAGAAGGCGACTCTGTTTGTGCAGTCCAAAGTGCCAGAGCACGCTGAACTGCATTTGCTGCTGTCGATGAATACACCGTTGAGCTGGCTTGAGCGAGTGCCTACCTACAAGGATCAACAGGAAAAACTCAGTGACAAAGACCTCGCCACCTATGGTTTTTTGGGTTATCCGCTGCTGCAGTCCGCTGACATTCTGATTTACCGCGCTACACAAGTACCCGTGGGTGAAGACCAGGTGCCACACATTGAGCTGACCCGTGAAATTGCACGGCGCTTCAATCATTTTTACAGCAAGGAAAAGCTGCTGGATGCCAAGGGCGCTGAAATTGGCCGCAAGCCGATTTTGCTGGAGCCTAAGGCTTTGCTCACCGAGGCTAGCAAGATGCCGGGTCTTGATGGCATGAAGATGTCCAAGAGCTATCAAAACACCTTGGCCCTGCGGGAAACACCCGAGAACATTTCCCAGAAAGTGCGCAAAATGCCCACTGATCCTGCCCGTGTGCGCCGCACAGATCCAGGTGATCCTGCCAAGTGCCCGGTTTGGCAGTTGCACGAAGTGTATTCCGACACCAGTACAAAGCAATGGGTGCAGGAAGGTTGTAAATCAGCGGGCATCGGTTGCATTCAATGTAAAGAGCCAATTATTCAGGCCGTGACCGACGAGCTGGCGCCTATGCGCGAACGCGCGGCCATGTACACCGAGAATCCAGCTCTGGTACGAAAGATAATCAGTGAGGGTTGTGAGCGCGCACGCGCGATGGCCAACGACACGATGAAAGATGTGCGTAAGCACATGGGCCTGGATTATTCCTGATATGGTCTTTGCTCACGCCAATCCCGCCATGGCGCCCTCGCCATGGGTCCGTCAATGTCTGGAAAGTCTGTTGCGTTCAGGCGCTATCAAGGCTGGTTCAAGAGCGCTTGATCTTGCTTGCGGGGGTGGCCGTCATGCCTTGTATTTGGCAAGTCTGGGTTATTCGGTGCATGCAGTTGATAAAACCACGCCCGATACCCTTTGGCCAGAAAATGTACATTTTGAGGCGATGGATTTAGAGCAGGCTGACTGGCCTTTGGTTGGGCAGCAATATGACTTGATCGTAGTGACCAACTACTTGCACCGTCCCCATTTCGAGAACCTTTTGGCCAACCTGAAGTCTGAAAATGCAGTGTTGGTTTACGAAACCTTTATGGACGGCAATGCCCAATTTGGCTCACCTCGCAGCCCCCAGTTTTTACTTCAACCGGGTGAATTGCTGTCTCGTATGTCTGAATTGAATGTGCTGCGTTTTGAACAAGGATTACGAAGCGTTCCAAGCCCAGCAATGATTCAACGGGCCATGGGCATTACAGGCGCTTGGTCTGGGATACAATCTGGAACAATAACACTCACTCAAAGGGACTAAATGATCACTGGCAGCATTGTCGCGATTGTTTCGCCGATGTTTGAAGACGGCTCGCTGGACTATGACAGCTATCGTCAGCTCATTGATTGGCATATTGAACAAGGCACCGACTCGATTGTAGCGGTAGGGACCACCGGCGAATCGCCTACTGTGGATGTGGAAGAACACGGTGAATTGATTCGTGTGGCTGTTGAACAGGCTGCTGGCCGTATACCTATCATTGCGGGTACGGGTGGCAATTCCACCACTGAGGCCATCGAGTTGACCGAATTTGCACGCAAGGTGGGCGCTGCTGCCAGTTTGCAAGTGGTGCCGTACTACAACAAACCGACCCAGGAAGGCATTTACCTGCACATGCGCAAGGTTGCCGAGGCTGTCGATTTGCCGGTGATTTTGTACAACGTACCGGGCCGCACAGTGGCCGATATGGCGCATTCCACTGTGGTTCGCTTGAGCCAAGTGGATGGCATCGTGGGTATCAAGGAAGCCACGGGCAATCTTGAGCGTGGGGCTTGGTTGATTCGCGATACCTCGGACCAATTTGCTGTGTACAGTGGAGACGACCCTACTGCAGTGAACTTGATGCTGATGGGTGGAAAAGGCAATATTTCTGTGACCGCCAACGTGGCCCCGAAGCTGATGCACGAACTTTGCGCTGCTGCCATTGCTGGCGACGCGAAAACTGCGCATGCACTGAATTTGAGTTTGCTTGATTTGCACCAGGCCATGTTTGTGCAAGCCAACCCAATTCCCGTGAAGTACGCATTGAGCAAGATGGGCAAGATGGCGCCGGGCGTGCGTTTGCCGCTGACCCGATTGGAATCCAATTTTCACCAAACCGTGGACGCCGCCCTGCGTGCGCACCGGTTGATCGACTAAAGACGACTTAAGGCTGTGAAACACATGGAATTGAACAAGACGACCCCTTTCAAGCTGTTGCTGATCGCAGCGGCAGTATCCACCGCCGCGGGCTGTGCTTCCTACAAAGAAGCTGTGGAAGGACAGAAGACGGCATACCGCACCGCTGAAAAGCGTGAGCAGGGCCTTGAAGTCCCGCCGGACCTGACTGCGCAGTCGGCTGATGAGCAATTCCTGATTCCTGGTGAGTCTGGTTCTGGTTCGGTGTCGGCCTCGTCGTTCTACAGCGGAGGCGGTGCCCGCCCTGCAAGTGCGCGCGCACAAGCCCAGGCTGAGCCGGTTTTGGTGTCTTCCGATGACGTCAAAATCAAACGTGTCGGCAATCTGCGTTCCCTGGAGGTAAAAATGCCTCCAGAGCAACTGTGGCCCAAGTTACGTGAGTTTTGGAAAGACACTGGGTTTGAGCTGGCAGTGGACGATCCCAAAATTGGTTTGATGGAAACCAACTGGGCTGAAAACCGGGCGAATATTCCTTTAGACGGGATTCGCAAAGTGATCGGCACCGTGTTTGATGGTATTTATTCCAGCAACACCCGGGACCGTTACCGTACACGCGTGGAGCCAATTGAGGGCGGTGTTGAAATCTTCGTGACTCACCGCGGCATGGAAGAAAACTACACAGATCAGTCGCAATCCAACCTGGTTTGGATGAATCGCCCCTCTGACCCTGAACTCGAAGCCGAAATGTTGAATCGTTTGATGGCGAAGCTGACTGGTGATGAAAAGGCGGCTGCGGCGGCAGGTCGACCTGTGACCCAAGAGCTTATTTCGGTTCAGAAAAAGCCGGAAGGCACAGCCATCATTCTGGCGGAAGACTTCCCATTGGCCTGGCGCCGTGTCGGTTTTGGTTTGGACCGGGCTGGCTTTATCGTCGAAGATCGTGACCGTTCCAACGGCGTGTATTACGTGAAGTACATTCCTGATTCAGCCTCGGCTGAAGGTGAAAAAACAGGTTTCTTCGGAAAAATTTTCGGTGGTGCCTCTGATGATAAATCCTTGAAAGCAGATCAACGCTTTCAGGTTGTTGTTGCGCCAGAAGGAAACAAGTCCACTTCGGTCAAGTTCACTTCTGAGCGTGGTGCGGCTGTTGACGCTGCAATCTCCGAGGAAGCCGCCACCAAGCTGGCCGGAAAACTCCGGTAATTGGTGTGCGTTTTGCAAGTTTGGGCAGTGGCAGTGAAGGTAACAGTTGGCTGTTTGAATGCACGCTAACTGAGACACCGACGCGCTTGATGGTGGATTGTGGTTTTGCGGTCAAGGAAACCGTGGGCCGCTTAGAGCGCGTGGGGCTTACTGCCCATGAAATAGATGCCATTGTGGTGACTCACGAGCATGGGGATCACATTGGAGGCGTGTTCAAATTCAGCCGGAAGTTTGGCACGCCTGTGTACCTGACGCATGGCACCTGGCGTGCGGCCTTGCGGTCCAAATTGACCGATGAAGATTACTTGCAGTCGGGAAGGGTGGTGCTGATTGACAGCCACTCGCCATTCAGCGTGAAGAATCTGACTCTGCACCCTTTTCCTGTGCCGCACGACGCGGCTGAGCCCATTCAAATGTTGATTGAGTCACGGTCTGGTTTTGTGACGGGCATTCTGACTGATTGTGGAAGTTCTACACCGCATTTGGTGACTATGCTGAACCGTGCGCATGCTTTAATTCTCGAATCCAATCACTGCCCAGAAATGTTGTCGAATTCCCCTTATCCACCAAGTCTTAAGAAGAGGGTGGGAGGCGATTATGGTCACCTTAGTAATCAGGTGGCTTGCGATATTCTTCGAAAACTGGATTCTGGAAATTTGCAGTTTGTGGTGGCCGCTCATCTGAGCCAAACTACAAATTGTCCCAATGTGGTTCAGCAAATGTGGGCAGAGGTGTTGACCCCACGAGGAATCACGTTTGACATTGCCTGCCAGGCGGAAGGTTTTGCGTGGACAAACCTTGATACGCGACAATTGGCCGCTTGATTTTTATCTAGTTCAATAAAAAAGCCCCGGATTTTCATCTGGGGCTTTTTGTTTTCAATCGCTTTTACAAGCGAGTTGAATTTACTTCTTTTCTTCTTCAGCTGGAGCGGCTGCTGGCTCAGTAGCTGCTGGCTCAGTAGCTGCTGGCTCAGTAGCTGCTGGTTCAGCGGCCATTGGCTCAGCTGCAGCAGGAGCTTGTTCAGTAACTGCAGGAGCTGCTGGTTCAACAGGAGCTGCTTCTTCTTTTTTGCCACAAGCGGCCAAAGCAACTGCAAACAAAGATGCGATCAAAATTGAGTTTTTCATGTTTATTCCTTTTGGGGTCACGAACTAGACGCCGATTCAAGCGTCTTTTTTAGAGCAAATAGGCTCACAAGAGAACCCAGAATCACCCATTTTCCTGCCGGGTGTTCAAGCACTCAAGCGGAAAACTCTGCAAATTCTATCGAATAGCCTGTCAAATTCAAGTCATTGTTTCGACCTTATTTTCGAAGCAAAATTCTATTGACTTTGCCGAGTCGTTTCAAATTCTAAATGAAATTAATCATATTAGGGTTTCTACCCAACCGGCTTTTGCAAAACCAACTAAAAAATACTGAAACTCAGGATTATTTAAAGCTTCTGCAGCGTCGATTGGCTCCATTTCGCGCTGGTTTGCGAGCATTTGCAGCTGTTTAACGGTAAGCGCACTGGTCGGGTTGACAGCGTCGCCATTGATGTAGAAAACCGCATCTTTGAACAACATTTTAGTTTTCATGCTTAATGCGATGCCACGCTCTCCGAGAACACTAATAATTTCATGTATTTCTTGGTCTTCTGTGTTGTTTACAAAATACACATGAGATTTGGGTTCTGTGAGCAAAATCCCCATGCTGCGCTGGATTTGAGGCGATTGTGCTGAAAATTGCTGAATCAAATTAATTCCAAAATTCAGCAAATCGTCAGGAATCTCTGCGGGGTTTTTCTGTAACCCGCGAGCTGGGTCAGAAAACAGTGTTTGAGTCTTGGTGGGGTCTTGATCGATTTGGTCAGCCATGTCCCGAAGTATGCCGCTGAGAACCTCTGCTTGCGTGGGTGCCCTAAAGCCGATGCTCAGGGTTGAGCAGCTGCCTTCCGCAATGCCATCGTGCCCATAGTTCGGGGGAAGGTACAGCATGTCGCCTGGCTCGAGAACAAACTCTTCGGTCGGCTCAAAGTTTTTCAGAATCTTCAGTGGGAGCCCTTCTTCAAGTTCTTTGTCGAGCAAGGGACCAATTTTCCAGCGCCGTTTGCCGTGCATTTGCAGCAAAAAGACATCGTAGGAGTCATAGTGTGGGCCTACGCCGCCACCGTCGCTTGCCAGGCTCAACATGACATCGTCAAGGCGTGCATCAGGAATAAACCGGAACAGTTGCAACAGGTCATAGGCCTCTGGCAGGTGATGATCGATGCCCTGAATCAGTACTGTCCAGGCTTTCTTTTTCATGGATGGCAGTTCATCAAAGGGGCCGTGCTCAAGAGTCCAACCTGTTTTGCTGTGTTGGATCAGGCGGCTTTCAATGTCCTCATCGGATGCCATTTCGGCAATGGTGTCAAAATCGCACAGTGGTTCAAAATTTGGAAAGGCCTGACGAAACAAATATGGCTTGATGTGCCAATGTTCGGTCATGAACTTTTCCACGGACAGGTTTGCAATGTGGGTGAGGGGCTTGATCATCTGAAGGGACTTTATTTGGGTGATTTATCGATTACGGGTATCATAGGCCACCTTAAAAGACTGCCCACTGTTCGGGCGCTGATTTCTGGAGTTATGTACGATGATTGTTGAGCACGGCACGGTGGTTACCCTTGATTTTGAGCTGCGTGATGCGCAGGGTGAACTGATTCAGGAACACGGTGGCGAGCCGATCATTTATCTGCAAGGCAGCGAGAATGAGGTGTTCCCGAAGCTGCAAGAGGCAGTCGAAGGCAAGGCCATTGGCGATGAGGTATTTGTTCAACTCGAGCCAGAGGATGCTTTCGGAGATTTTGATCCCGAATTGATGCGGGTAGAAGACGCTGACAGTTTTGCTGAAGATCTTGAAATCGGTATGCAACTGGAAGAAGTGCCTGTTGAAGATGAAAATGAACCCGACTTGCAGGCCGATGAGGAAAACACTGGATTTGGCCGGGTTTGGACAGTAACTGACATTGCCGAAGGCAAGGTGGTGCTGGATGGTAACCACCCATTCGCGGGTATGGCTTTGCGCTACCATTTGAAGGTACTGGATATTCGTGCTGCAAACGACGAAGAGAAAGCGCAGGGGGCTGCGGCGCAATCGCTGTTCAGCGTTGCCCCAAACCCTGGAGCAGGCAAGCTCAATTAATTGACTTGTTTAGTTGGCTGAAGTGGGGGCTGGCAGCGATACGCTGCTGGCCTCAAATGGCACCACGCTTCCCGGCATTACCTTTACCCGTACCCAAGTATTCATGAAAGGGTGCCCCCAGCCTTCCACCCGGTAAAACAGTGCATCTGTATCGTTTGTTCCCCCGAATTCTTTCATACTGGGCCTGTCCCATTTAAACCGGTGTGTATCACCATGGGCCAGTAACACCGGCCGTTTGGTGGTGTTGATGTATTTCACCAGTCTTGTCATGAAGCCGGCATAGCCATTTTTCTCGGGGTTGGTACTGCGGCCACCCGAGCCATCAATTGGATTGCCCTGAATGGCGATCACGGTCTCCGTGGGACGGGTATTGTTATCCACAAACACGGCCTCAGCTTCGCTCAACCATGCGTCGACTGCTTGATCACGCGCTTGCAGCAGTTGCTTTGCTTTTCTTTGGCTCGTTTTTCTGGACTTTGGATTGAGCAAGTCGTTGTTACTGCCCGGTATGTTCAAGCTCACAAAGAGCGTGCTGCCTTGAATCCACATCAGGTTTTCAGGATAAGGATGACTGGTTTGTTGTCGAATCGGAAAATTTGCTTTGCCCAGTGAGCGGGGCTGCGAAAATACTAGCTGACGCAAGAAATTCAGGCGTTCCTGGCTGTCGAAATTTCCGTTGGATGGTCTGTGGCAATCCGTCCATTCATTGTCGCCGGGCACATAGACCAACGGTATTTCGCTTCGCTGCAATTGAGCGATGCGACGTTGTATCAATTCGTCGGCGCAAGGCTCATTCCCGCCCTTGATGTCGCCAACATGTAATATCCAGTGAACACCGGGCTCCTGTGCAATGTGTTGAATCAGGCTGCTGGTGGCGGGCTCGAAGAAGTCGTTGTAGGGTTGGTCGCCGATGAGCGCAAAGCTGAACGTGTTTTGATTCGGGCTTGCATGCGCGACCGCAATAAAACAGACCAAGGTCGCCGCACAGACTTGGGTGACTGCACGGCGCAGGTTCATGTTTGTAGACCCTTGAGCTGAAAAATCAACTGCAGCGCCTCGCGCGGGCTGAGTTCATCGGGATCTATCTCGTTGAGCTTTTCAAGAATCAGGTTCACATGCTGAGCATTGGGTGCTTGTTCAACCGTGTCCTGGGTTGGAATGTCGAACAAATCGACCTGGGAAGTCATGGCCCGCTTTTCAGCTTCAAGCTGGTCGAGTCTTTTTTGTGCATTTTTCACAACCAGGGCTGGCAAGCCCGCAAGCTTGGCCACTTGCAGGCCATAACTTTGGCTTGCCGGGCCCGCTTCAATGCGGTGCAAGAACACCAGTTTGCCTTGGTGCTCGGTGGCCGACAAATGGACATTGAATACACTGTCCAATTCATGGCCCAGTGCTGTGATCTCAAAATAATGTGTAGCGAACAGTGTTAAACATCTGTTGGTGTTGGCCAAGCGTTTTGCGATTTCCCAGGCGAGGGACAAACCATCGAAAGTCGAGGTTCCCCGTCCAATTTCATCCATGATGACCAAGCTGCTCGGTGTGGCTTGTCGAACAATCGTAGCGGCCTCGGTCATTTCCACCATGAAAGTAGAGCGCCCACCGGCGATATCATCGGAGGCGCCGATGCGGGTGAAAATTCGATCGAGTACGCCAATTTGAGCACTGGCCGCCGGCACGAAGCTACCCATGTGCGCCAGCAGCGCAATGAGCGCGGTTTGGCGCATGTAGGTGCTTTTGCCGCCCATGTTGGGGCCGGTGATCAATGCCATGTGCTTGCCTGGGTGCAAGGCGCAATCGTTCGGTGTGAATTGCTCCACTTGCACTTCCAGCACCGGGTGTCGGCCTTGCTGAATGTTCAGCAGAGCATGGGGTACCATGTGCGGGCGCACCCAATTGGCCTCAAAAGCTACAATGGCGAGCGCTGCCATGGCATCGAGCTCCGACAACTCGCGCGCGCAACGTTGAAGAAACGGGGTGAACTGCCCCAGCCACGCCATCAGGTTTTCGTAAATGACTTTTTCAAGGTTCAGGGCTTTGTCTTTCGCGGAAAGTGCTTTTTCCTCGAAAGCTTTCAGTTCTTCGGTGATGTAGCGCTCGGCGTTCTTCATGGTTTGCCGACGAATATAGTGCGCGGGTACCTTGTCAGCCTGCGCACTACTGACTTCGATGTAAAAACCATGCACGCGGTTGAACTCGACTTTCAGGTTGGCAATGCCGGTGGCCTCACGCTCCTGTTTTTCCAGTTCAATCAAGAACTGCCCGCTGCCGGTTTGGATATTTCGCAGTTCGTCCAGTTCAGCGTGGTAGCCATCGGCAATCACGCCGCCGTCCCGAATCAGCACTGGTGGGTTTTCAGCCAGGGCTTGCATCAATTCAGCAAGCAATTCGGGCGGTGCCTGAAATGCGTGCTGTGCAGTTTCAAATGCACTGTCGCCAAAGTGGCTGATGAGTTCTGCGACTTGCGGCAGCGCCTGTAGGCTTTCTCGCAGCGCCAGCAAATCCCGAGGCTTTGCGGTTTGCATGGCCACGCGGCTGCTAATGCGTTCAATGTCGGCCATTGCACGCAGTGTTTTAACCAGGTTGAAACAGACGGGTTCGGGTGCCTGGCCCAGGGTAGAAAGCAGGTGTTGTATTTTTTTTTGCCGGGCTTCAATGGTGGCGATGTCGCGCAGGGGCTCCAAAAGCCATTGGCGCAAGCGCCGCGCACCCATACCGCTGCCCGTGCGGTTTAGGCGTGAGAAGAGGGTGGGTGCTGATTCGCCCCGCAGGGTTTCAGTCAACTCCAGATTGCGACGCGCGGCCTCGTCAAGTACCAGAAAGTCTTGCTCGTGCTCAACCTGAATATCGGATACGTGCTTAAAGGTTTCAATACTAAGGTGCGTTTCCTTGGCATACTGCAGGGCCGCACCCATGGCTGGTATGGCCAATTTGGCGTTGTGCAGCTCGAGGCTTTCCAGGTTGGCGGCCTGCAGAACGGATTGCAAATGTGATTGGGCAAAGCCTGCATCGAAGTGCCAAGCAGGACGCTCGATGCATTGATTGCTACCGCCCGTGATTTGGCTTTGTTGCGCAAACGTACGGTTATTCACCAGCACTTCAGCTGCATTGAAACGACTTAAATGCGCCGCCAGTGAACCTGAGTCACATTCCAGCAACCGAATTGAGCCTGCAGACAGCGCTAAACAGGCCACTCCCCAGTATTTGCCATCCTCGGAGTACAGGCTGAGCAGGGTCTTGTTTTCCTGATCAGGCAATAAGGTGGATTCCGTGAGTGTGCCTGGTGTAACCACTCGCGCAACTTTGCGTTCCATCGGGCCTTTGGTAAGGCCCGGGGTTCCTACTTGTTCACAAATGGCCACTGAATGGCCCAGTGCCACCAATTTGGCGAGGTATTGATCGGCCGCGTGGAATGGCACACCCGCCATGGGAATGGGTTGGCCTGCCGATTGTCCACGGTGGGTGAGGGTAATTCGTAACAGTTGCGCAGCCAGTTGTGCGTCGTCGAAAAACAGCTCGTAGAAATCGCCCATGCGATAAAAGAGCAGCTTGTCGGGGTACTCGGATTTCAGCGTGAGGTACTGCTGCATCATTGGCGTATGGCTTTCAAACGCCTGTGATGCAGCTTGGTGATTTGTACTCGCTTGTTTGCTCAACTGGGTCTCTGTTTGATTATTTGAAGCTCAGGAGGTATTGAAGGGCTTTGGGGTTACCCGCCACTGCATCACCAGTGGTCATGAATGTGTCGTTGCCTTGGGGATCGGTGATCAAGCCGCCAGCCTCGGAAACGAGCAAAACGCCCGTTGCCAAATCCCAGGGCTTTAGGCCAAAGCACATGTAGCCATCCAGGCGGCCACAAGCGACATAAGCCAAATCGAGGACGGCTGAACCAGATTTCCGGATGCCGGCTGTGCTTTCAGTCAGCGCCAGCATTTTGCGTTTGACGCCCAGGGAGCCTTCATTCTGGCCGCTTGGGAATGCAAAACCTACCAAAAATTCATTCGGTTTACTGCGTTTGGAAACTCGAATGCGACGGTTGTTTAAAAACGCACCTTCGCCCTTGGAGGCAGTGAACAGATCGTTGGTGGCGGGGTTGTATACCACTGCCTGTTGCACATGGCCGTTGACACGCAACGCAATTGAAATGGCGTAATGCGGGTAGCCGTGTATGAAGTTGGCGGTGCCATCGATCGGATCGATGACCCACTCGTAGTCGGATTTGCCAGATGCGCCGCTTTCCTCGGCTAGAATGGCGTGGTCAGGAAAGGCTTGCTTGAGTACTTCGATAATGGCGCTTTCAGCGGCTTGGTCGGTTTCGGTAACGAAATCGTTGGGCCCTTTGACACCGATTTTTACCTGATCGAGGTCTAGCTCCGCTCGGTTGATGATTTTTCCCGCAGCGCGAGCGGCTTTCACCGCCACGTTCAACATCGGATGCATGGCCTTTCCTTTCAATTTGAATACGTTTAACCCAACATTATAAATGACCGCAGCCATTTCCCTCGAATCCATTTCAATAGTTCTCGTAAAAACAAGCCATCCGGGCAATGTTGGTTCGGTGGCACGCGCCATGAAAACCATGGGTTTGAATGATTTGCGCCTGGTTGAACCAAAAACGAAAGATATTTGCAGCACCGAGGAAGCCATTTCCCTGGCCAGTGGTGCGAGTGATGTGCTTGAGCAGGCCCGTATTTACAACACCTTGCCAGAGGCGCTTGCGGATCGAAGCGTTGCGTTTGCTTTGTCTGCGCGTATGCGCGATTTGGGCCCAAGTTTGCAAAGCCCACAGGAGGCCGCAAGAGAGGCTTTGAATTTGACACAAAGCGGTATAGGTGCGGCTTTTGTGTTTGGTGCAGAGCGCACGGGCTTGAGCAACGATGAGTTACTGGTGTGCAATCGGCAGGTGACGATTGCCGCCAACCCGGTTTATAGCTCGCTGAACTTGTCACAAGCCGTACAAATTGTTGCTTACGCCTTGCGTACCGAATGGGCTGCTGGTGAATTCGCCGTGACTGACCAAGGCTCCCTTGCTGACAGTGTAAGGCAAGGCGGCAAGTTGGCGACTGTGAAGGCAGTGGCCGATTTACAGGCCCATTGGCTTGAAGCGATGGAAGCCGTTGATTTTCTCAATCCTGATAAGCCAAAAAAAGTGGTGCAGCGTTTGGCGAGAATGTTGGCCAAAACTCCTTTGGAGCAAGAAGAGGTGGACATGCTTCGAGGCTTTTTTTCCGACGTGATACGGGTGGTCGACAATCGCCTTTATCCGCACGAATTTGAGCGCAAGAAGCCATGATTCAGCCGTGATACACTGCGGCGACTGGCGTTTCACGCATCAATAACGATTGATTCAGGGTTTTCCGCGCATGTGGATTCGACTACAAGAAGACATTGACACAATTTTGAGAAAGGACCCGGCCGCCCGAGGGCGTCTGGAGGTTTTTCTGTGCTATCCCGGTTTGCATGCCCTGATTTGGCACCGCTTGGCGCACCGGGCGTGGGTGGCGGGTTTAACCACCCTGGCGCGTTTTTTGTCGCATTTGGGTCGTTTTTTCACTGGTATTGAAATTCATCCTGGTGCAAGTATTGGTCGACGTGTTTTCATCGACCACGGTATGGGCGTGGTCATTGGCGAAACGGCAGAGATTCACGACGATGTCACCATCTATCAGGGCGTTACTTTGGGCGGCACCTCGCTGGCCAAGGGTAAGAGACACCCCACGCTGGAGAAGGGCGTGGTGGTGGGAGCAGGTGCACAGGTTTTGGGGCCTTTTACCGTGGGAGAGGGCGCCAAGATTGGTTCGAATGCCGTGGTGACCAAACCTGTGCCCGCGGGTGCAACGGCGGTGGGCAACCCCGCACGCATGATTTTGAAAGCTGAAGAACGCGTGGCCGCCGAAGAATTGACAGGAGCGGCCAAGACTAAAGAAGAGTTTTCCGCCTACGGAGTGTCAAAAAATGGCGATGATCCACTGATCAAAGCGATGCATGGTTTGATCGACCAGGCCATCGCCCAGCAGCAGCGGATTGAACAGCTTGAAAAACAACTGAGTCAAGGGAAATCGGAGCCCGATTGTGGTGACTCCGTGGATTGTGAAGAGTTGAAAGCCTTGAACAAGCTGGTGGACAACTAGCCACTTAGTTAAACAGGGTCAGGCTGAATTCCCCGCTGCTTTGTAGCTTCAAGAAACCGCCTTTTGGGCGGTTTTTTTCTGGTTCGTCAAAGTTCCAGTCGGGCAATACAATGCGCTGACCTAGCTGCAGTTGCCCTTGGGCCGATTCTGGTGCCACTGGCGCCGAGCTATTCAATGTGTGGTGTATGGCACAGCGGTGGGTATGTCCGTGCAAAATCGCATCGCTTTTGCCAATGAAATAGCCATCGGGCCAGTTGCCCTTGAATGTTTCAGTCACAGCTTGCAGGTTGGCGTCCATGATGCTCATTGCACTGTTGGCTTTGTGCATTTTGCTTTCACTGCGAATGGCTTTGGCCATATCGATTCGTTGCGGCAAGGGCAGTGCAAGAAAGTTTTTTTGCCATTTTTCGTCTCTGCTTTGAAGTCGGAATTTTTGATAGGCTTTGTCGTCTGTGCAAAGTTGATCGCCATGTGTAATCAGCACCACATGGTGGTTGACGAGTAAAAATTCCGGATCTGGAAGAATCTCGAAGCCCGCTTCTTCGGCAAATTCATCGCCCAGCAGAAAGTCACGGTTACCATGCATGAAATACAATGTGGCACCGGCAGATTTTGCGCTTTGAACGGCTTGGGTCACTCGCTCGCTGGTGCTGTCCCTGTAGTCGTCTCCATACCAAACCTCGAACAGGTCGCCGAGCAGAAAGATGAGCGTATTGTCCTGAGCCACACTGGCCAGCCAATTTTCGAATGCATCCAGTGTTTTGGGAGTGTCTTCTGACAGGTGCAGGTCGGAGGCAAAGAATGCAGCACCTTGTTGCGGAATTTCAATCAACTTGTTACCTGATTAAAAAGTCATAAAAAAAGCCCTTGAAAAAGGGCTTTTTTGATCGGGGCAAACTTAAAGTACTTCAACACCCTGAATCACCACATCTTCAAGTGGTACGTCTTGGTGAAAGCCTTTCGAGCCTGTCTTGACGCCTACAATTTTGTCCACGACTTCTTTGCCTTCGGTAACTTTGCCGAATACGCAGTAGCCCCAGCCTTGCGGTGTTGGGCTTTTGAAGTTCAGGAATTCATTGTTTTCCACATTGATGAAAAACTGCGCAGTGGCCGAGTGTGGGTCGTTGGTACGGGCCATGGCAACGGTGTACTTCTCGTTTTTCAAGCCATTGTCAGCCTCGTTCTTTACTGGATCTTTGGTGGGCTTTTGTTTCATGCCCGGCTCGAAACCGCCGCCTTGAACCATGAAGCCGCTGATGACGCGGTGAAAAATAGTGTTGGTATAGAAGCCGCTTTTCGCGTATTCCAGAAAGTTCGCCACAGTGGCCGGTGCTTTTTCAGCGTCCAGGGCGATTGTAATGTCGCCAAAATTTGTTTTAAGTTTAACCATGGTTCGTTTTTTCGCTTTTGCAAACGCAGAGGAGATTGAAGAATTACCGATGCTAACAGCAATCGCCGAGAACATCGACCACTTGAGAAAAACACGTTTGCCTTGAGTCACAGACTTGTTCCTTACAGTTTAGAAGTGTCTTCCTGGACAATTTGCCATCGGGTGCCAACCTTCATCCAGTATTGTTGCTTGCGTATTTCGCCCGACAATTTGTCTTCTTGCCTGAATGACACGAGCATCATGTCTTTGTCGCTGGGGTATCGCATCACAGTGAGGTCGTCGATGGAAATTTTTCCAAATGACTTGTTACCGATTTGTTGATTTTGTTGCCACTCAATCAGGCCTTGTCCGTCAATTTTTACATCGCTTGCGTAGTGGTAAATACCTTTAGAGAAACCTTTCTCGAGATCTTTCTTCCAGGTGTCCACCATTCGCAGGGCCGCTTTGCGGTGGCTTTGCCACACGTCGATTGGTACGAAGTCAAGCCTTTCACTAATCACGACCTGTGTGGTGCCAATATCGACAAACTTTTTCAAGGCGAGCAAGTCTTGATTGGCCAGCACTACACAGCCATCACTGGCTTTGGGGGGGCGGCTTACATAGTGCTTGGGCATGCCATGCAGCCAAATACCGTAGCCGGTTTTCCCAAGGCGCTTGTCCCAAGCGTTTGGATAATCGATCGGCAGGGCAATTGGACCATAAAAGTCGGTCAACTTTTCCTTGGGCAGCAGCTCGGTAATGGTGTACACACCGATTGGCGTGCGTTTGTCACCCTCGCGTACTTTCACTGCCCCCATTTTTCCCTGTGACACGTAAAAGTCGGTGACAAGGCGGGGTTGCGGAAATGAATTTTCGTACAGGAAAAGTCTGGAACGGGTGGTGTCCACCAAAATAACGTAGCGTTGATCGTCGTTCAACTCAACCAGTTCTGCGGGTAGCAAATCACGCTGAGGGCGATCTTTCACTGCCTTGAATCGAGCGATTGCTTCTTCGCGCAGTTCCGTCAGTTCTTCTTGTTTACCTTTGGGAACATCGGGCATGTCACCAATTTTGGTCAGGGGGCGCCCCGCTTTCAGCGACAGAATATCGCCCCTGAGCATGTGACCCAGGTAAAAATTGGGAAATTCACTCAACAAGCGATCCGTCAATTCAAGCGCTTTGTTCAACTCATGATTACTGAGCGCCAAGTAAATTTCTTCAACCGCAGTGTCAATCACCGGTTCGTAGCTTGCAGATTCAAACAACTTGCTGGCCAGTGAGCCCTTTTTCGGCTCCGGGCTGCTGTAGGCCGCCAGGTCAAAGGATTCTTCAGAGCCAGGATTCACAAAAGTGGGGGCCGCCGTGAATGCCCAAAACATCAGGGGTGCGGCCAGGCGCAAACCTTTGAACATGCCACGAGGCCCGGTTCTAAACCACATTTAGCCGCCCACCCTCTCGCTGGTGATTTTCCAGGTGCCGCCTTCTTGTTTCATGGTCAGCGTTTTGCTGGATACGTTGTTCAGGCGGTTGGAGAAGTAGCTCTGCTTGAATTTCACCACAGCCTCGTTGCCAGTAATGGTGATCAAGGGGTTTTCAACCACCACGCGAATGGTTTCCTTGCCAACAATGCGTTGCTCACGCATTTTTTCCCAATTGGAGCGGTTCATTTTGCCAGGTGTTTCAAAGTCTTGGCTGTAGGCGCCCAGGTAGCCAGCCATGTCTTGGTCGGTCCATGCCTTGGCCCAGGCTTCAACGGCCGCCAACACTTGGCTGTCCATGCCGATGGTATTGGGTTTTGATTCAGCAGGCTTGCTGGCTGTAATAGCAGGTTCTGCTGGAGCAGGTTTGCTGGGTGCCACGTCAACTGCGGGTGGCGTGGCAGCAACCACTGGCGGGGTAGGCACTACCGCTTGCGCAGTTTTGGCAGGAGCTGGCTTGCTGGCTTGCGCTGCTGCAGGTGCTGCGGCCACAGCCACTGTCTCGGGTTTGCCTGCAATCAGGTTGCGCACCAATGACAGTTTGGTTTGTGCTGTGGAGTTGCGGCCGTCTAGCTGGAGGGCTTTGTCGTAGGACTGGCTGGCAAGCTTGGCATACACGTCGCCCAGATTTTCATGCGCAGTGGCATAGCTTGGATGCGTGCGAATGGCCATTTCCAGAGATTCTCGGGCCTTTTCATATTCACCACGGCCCGCGTACAACACAGCCAGGTTGTTGTAGGGTTCGGGCAACTCGGGAAAATCCTCAGTCAGCTTGGTGAAAACTGTAATGGCCTCGGCAGTTTTATTGCGCTCAGTCAGGATCAAGCCCTTCAGGAAACGCATTTGAGCGTCGTTGGGCCGGTTGGCCAGGTAAGCGTCTGCGCGTGCCTGTGCCTGTTCAAATTGACCGCTCTGGATAAGTTTTGAAACTTCATCTGACTCGTCGGCATAGCCGGGAGCTCCGGCAAATGCCAAGCCCATGAGAGCGATGAGCAATGCGTATTTGCTTTTCTTGTATTTGCCACTGATTGACGACGTGATTGTTTTTTTAGCCTGCATTCGGTTGCGCCTTTGCGGGGTTACCCGTTTCATCTGATTGGTAGGGAAAAACTCGATCATGCGTAATGATATACTCGACCGCTATTGTAGCAAGCCCTAGAGCGGGTTGGCTTCTGAGCTGGGTTTCCTGAGGGTTCCAGTATCAGATTGTACCGTTTTGGCAAGCTGGGTCCGCTTTTTTTCTGAGTCCAATGAAATCGTCTCTCCAAATTTACAATTCAATTCTAAGGAAAAAGCAGGCATTTTCACCGCTTGATCCACAGAACGTTCGAATGTACGTGTGTGGCATGACAGTCTATGACTTCTGCCACTTGGGCCATGCCCGTGTCATGGTGGTGTTCGATTTGCTCAAACGCTGGTTGCGTGCATCCGGCTACCCGGTCACTTATGTACGCAATATCACTGACATTGACGACAAAATTATTCGTCGCGCAGTTGAAAACGGAGAAAGTATCCGTTCGTTGACTGACCGTTTCATTGCCGCTATGCATGAAGACGCTGATGCTCTGGGTATCGAAAGACCCGACCACGAGCCCCGCGCCACTGAATATGTCGCAGAAATGCAGGACATGATTCAAACTTTGATGAACAAAAGGCTCGCTTACCGTGATGATTCAGGTGATGTGAACTTTGCCGTGCGCGCGTTTCCCGAATACGGTCGCTTGTCGGGTAAAAGCCTAGATGAATTGCGGGCTGGTGAACGTGTGGGGGTTTCAGGCAGCAAGAACGACCCACTGGACTTTGTTCTGTGGAAAAGTGCAAAGGCCGATGAGCCCGCGGATGCAAAATGGGACTCTGATTTCGGTGTGGGCCGTCCGGGTTGGCATATTGAGTGTTCAGCCATGAGCTGCAAGTTATTGGGTAATACATTCGACATTCATGGTGGCGGCGCTGACCTGCAGTTTCCGCACCATGAAAACGAAATTGCTCAAAGCGTGGGTGCCACTGGCGAGGGTTTTGCCCAGTATTGGATGCACAACGGTTTTGTGCGCGTTGAAACCAACGGACAATCCGAGAAAATGTCGAAATCGCTGAATAACTTCTTCACGATTCGGGACATATTGAAAGTGTATGACGCGGAAGTGGTCCGCTTTTTCATATTGCGTGCTCAGTACCGCAGTCAACTGACTTACTCAGAGGCGCATGTACAGGATGCAAAAGCGGCCTTGGGTCGACTGTATACGGCTGTGGGCGATGTTCAGGTTGCGCAATTAATTGATTGGACCCAAGAATTTGAGGCTCGTTTTGCTGAGGCCATGAACGACGACATGAACACGCCAATTGCAGTGTCTGTGCTGTTTGAAATGGCCAACGAGGTGAACCGCACCGCTGACCTGGCTTTGGCTGCACGTCTGAAAGCTTTGGCACAGGTGCTGGGTTTGTTGGGACGTACAGCTGAAGCTTTCCAGAAAGCCGAGGTGGGCGACCAGACAGGTGCCTTGGACGAGGCTGAAATACAAGCTTTGATAGATGCCCGAACCCAGGCCAAGGCGGATCGGGATTTCTCAAAAGCCGATGCTATACGCCAGCAGTTGCTCGATATGGGTGTAGTACTGGAAGACAAACGGGGCGGTGCCACCGAATGGCGGCGAGCCTGAGATTGAACCACGATCCTGATGCGCCTGCCTATTGGCAAGAGGCATGCGAAGCCTTGGCTTTTCAAAGCCCGGTGTGGGTTGAATTGCTGGCTCGACATTCGGACCGGGCCTTGCGTTCGCGTGGTGCGCCTTATGAAACCATGCTGCGCTCGCTGGTGGGTCAACAAATTTCGGTTAAAGCAGCTGACGCCGTGTGGGCCCGAGTGGTCGATGCCCTGAATGGAAAAATTACAAGTCGAGCCTTGCTCGCTCTAAGTGATGACACTTTGAAAGCCACAGGCCTGTCTCGCCAGAAAATTGCGTACTCACGAGCCTTGAGTGAATTTGAGCAGCAAGGTGGGCTTGAATTGGCAGTGCTGGAAGGTATGGACGACGAAGCCTGTACCCGCCACCTGTGTGCAATCAAGGGAGTGGGGTGTTGGACTGCCCAAATGTTTTTGATGTTTTGTTTGCGCAGGCCCGATGTTTGGCCTGTGGATGACATTGGTGTGCAGCGCGGTATCTCGCGCCAATTTTTCGAGGGTGAACCCATCGGACCGAAAGAAGCACTACAATTCGGGGAAAAATTAAAACCTTGGCGGACTGTGGCGGCGTGGTATTTGTGGCGCAGCCTGGACCCAGCTGTGGTGGACTATTAAGAGAACCTCATGAAGCAAACATTTCTAGATTTTGAAGCGCCCATTGCCGAATTGAAAGGCAAAATCGAGGAGCTACGCCTGGTACAAGATGGCTCGGCTGTTGATTTGTCTGAAGAAATTCGCCGCCTGGAAGGCAAAAGTGATGTGCTGACCAAAGAGCTGTACAGCAAGCTGACGCCCTGGCAGGTCTCGCAGGTGGCGCGTCACCCCCAGCGCCCCTACACCCTGGATTACATTGCTCACGCATTCACAGACTTTCACGAGTTGCATGGCGACAGGCATTTTGCAGACGACCCTTCGATTGTGGGTGGCTTGGCCCGCCTTGATGGTGAAAGCGTCATGGTGATTGGTCACCAAAAAGGCCGTGATGTGAAAGAGCGTACTTTGCGTAACTTCGGCATGCCTCGCCCGGAGGGCTATCGCAAAGCGCTTCGCTTGATGAAAACTGCTGAAAAGTTTGGTATTCCGATTGTTACCCTTGTTGACACCCCAGGGGCATATCCCGGTATTGATGCTGAGGAACGTGGGCAATCCGAGGCAATCGGCAGAAACTTGATTGAAATGGCACAAATCCAGGTGCCGATTGTGAGTGCAATTATTGGTGAGGGCGGTTCTGGCGGTGCTTTGGCTTTGGCTGTGGCCGACCACGTCATCATGTTGGAAAATGCCACTTATTCCGTGATCTCGCCGGAAGGATGTGCCTCCATTTTGTGGCGCAGCGCCGAAAGGGCATCGGATGCCGCAGAGGCTTTGGGCATTACCGCCAAACGCCTGCGCGATTTGGGTCTGATTCAGGAAATCGTGAAAGAAAGTTTTGGTGGAGCGCACCGTGATCACGCGCAAACAGCCAACAATTTGAAAACAGCCATCAAGGCAGCCTTAAACATGCTTGTCACCTACAAGCCAAAAACCCTATTGGATGCTCGCCATGACCGGCTGATGAGTTATGGCCACTTCAAGGTGAGCAAGTAATTGAAGCGGTCGCTTGAAACCTTTTTAAGCGACTTCAACCGCCACGCTCCAACCCCGGCCTTTTTTGTGGTGGCCTACTCTGGCGGCGTCGACTCAACAGTGTTGCTTCACGCATTGCATGTGATGGGCTTGCCCCTGCATGCGGTGCATGTAAACCATCAAATTCAGATGCAAGCCGACGCGTGGGAAGCGCACTGTAAAAGCCAGTGCGAACAATGGGGTGTGCCTTTCACTGCATTGAGGGTGAAAGTTGAACCCAGCGATTCAGGCCTTGAAGGCCAGGCCCGTGTAGAGCGTTACCGTGCCATTTTCAACTGGATGAAGGCCAATCAACACCACGTTTTACTGTGTGCCCACCACCGGGACGATCAATTGGAAACAGTGCTATTGCAACTTCTGCGTGGTTCAGGCTTGAGGGGGGTTGGCGGAATGCGTGCGGTGGGCCCAGTGGGCGTAGACCGTCACCTGCACCCTGAGTTGCTGTTGTGCCGCCCCTTGTTGAATTGCAGCAAACCGAGTCTGCTGGATTATGCGCGTGAGAATCGCCTGCAACACATTGAAGACCCCAGCAACCATGACACTGCGTTGCGCCGCAACTGGGTGCGCCATGAATTATTGCCTAGCCTCGAAGAACACTTTCCACAAAGCCCGAAGGCCTTGTTGCAACTGGCTGAATTTTTTCAGGCACACTATTCTGCAGAAGATTCTGACACGAAAGCCATGGCACCGCAGGTGATCTCTGACACTGGCGGTTTACAACTGATTCAATGGCGGGTAATGGATGACTCAGCCCAGCTTAATTCACTGAGACATTGGTTGCTAAGCCAGGGCGTGCGTTGTGGCAAACTGAAATTGATTGAGTTGGCTCGTCAATTGCGAATTAATAAAGGTGGAATTCGCGAAGTCAAAAAAGGCTGGCAGGTGAAAGTAAGCCGACAGCAGGCCCACTTGGTGCACTCTGACCCAAAGGACAAATCGATTGAACCACGATGAACTAAGCAACATTGACCCGGAAACAGTGGCCCGGTGGCTGGAAAGCAGTGGCAACTACAAGGTGCTACGTCGCATTCAGATGCGCAGCAGTTTTGGTGGGCAAATTAACAGCCCGGTGAAGGTGTTGGTGGTAGACACTGAGACCACAGGTCTTGATTATGCGACCTGTGAAGTCATCGAAGTGGGCGCTGTGTTGATTGAAGTGGACCAGGACACCGGAGCCATCGGCGCAGTGTTGGGTACTTTCGGCGGACTTGAAGAACCCAAAGTGGCAATTACACCCGAGAACTCAGCCATTCACGGGATCACCAATGAGATGGTCAAAGGCCAGCGGTTTGATGAAGCAGCCCTGAAGGCCCTGTGCAGTGAGGCCGCTTTGTTTGTGGCTCACAACGCCGCCTTCGACAAGCCTTTCATGCTGCGCCGTTTCCCGTGGCTTGAAAAGTCAATTTGGGCCTGTACGTTTCGGGAGTTGCCCTGGACCCAGGAAAACTATTCAGGACGCAAACTGGAATATCTTTTGTCAGATTGCGGTTACTTTCACGGCGCTCACCGGGCGGTTGAAGATTGCAATGCACTGGTTCATGTGTTGGCTCAACCCATGAAAACATCTCAGCGAATGCCGTTTCAGGTGCTGTTTGACAGTGCTAACGAATCGATTTATCAAATCGCTGCACTGAAAGCACCCTTCGAGAAAAAAGATTTTCTGAAATCCAAAGGCTTTCGCTGGAATGCGGAGGACCGAGTTTGGGAATTCGAGGCAGTGGGTTTTTCGGAAGGAAAAGAAGTCATCGAATGGCTGCGGGAGCAGGTGTATTGCACCACCGGGAAAATCATGTTGGGCTTTCGCATTCAGACCGGGGTTGATCGTTACTCTGGCACTGCGCTGAAGCAACAATTCAAAGAGGTGTAAGGCGTGCCCGCCAAGGTTTATCCTTCAGACACCAGTGCACTCGCACTAGACGGTGCACAAGCCCGTGAAAGGGATGTGTTGCTTCAATTGCAGGCGCAGTTGCCCGACAACTACACCATTTATCACGGTATACATTGGTCACGAATCGAGCATGGGTTGACAGTCACTGGACGGATCCAGTTCCTGGTGCTGGGCCCCAGCGGTATTGTTTACAGCATCTTGATGAAAACCGGTTTGATGAAAGTGGACCAAGGCCGGGTGATCAAGCAGTTGGGTGAACAGCGTCAGGATGTATTCAACGCACTGGCTGAACAAAGTGCTTTGCTGAACCAGAAGTTCAGGTTGCAACACCAGGGTACCCTTCGGGTAGAACCTATTTTTTACTGTCCTGACTTCACTGTGCCCGATCCAGGCGGACTGACTGTGAATGCTGAGCGTGTACTGGATGCCCGCCATAAAGATGAATTGGCTGCCCTGATACAAACGATCGATATCACAGCAGACCTGTTCAGCAGCCACTCGAATCCCAAAGCCATCCACTCATTTTTGTGCAATGAATTAAATCTGGTTCCTGAAGTCGGGGCTTTGTCACAAGCTGCCGAAACTTTGGTAACGCGCTTGTCGCACGGTCTCGAACAATGGGTTTCAAGACTGAGCTTCGAGCCTTTTCGTTTGCGTGTTACGGGTACTGCTGGCAGTGGAAAGTCGCAACTGGCTTTCAGCGAACTGCAGCGCAACCATGGTTTAAAAGCCCGAACCATGTATGTGTGTTACAACCGGCCGCTTTCCTCACACATGGCACAGCAGGTTCGTGAAGCAGGTTTGATGGGCGCTGTGGTTTTTAATTTTCATGCATTGTGCGACCGCATGCTCCGCGATGCGGGCCTTGATGTGGACTACGCTTCGCCCGGGGTCTTTGGTCGGCTGGCCGAGCAAGTTCTGGCCACACCTCTGGACAAAAGGTGGGTGTTCGACTCAATTGTGGTGGATGAAGGCCAGGACTTCGACCAGAGTTGGCTGCCGGTACTTCAGCGATGCTCGCATTCTGGCACTCGGTGGCTGTGGCTGGAGGATCCGATACAGAATCTGTATGCCAAACCAACAGTTAGCTTGCCCGGTTGGGTCAGCCTGCATACGCCCATGAATTATCGAAATCCAAAACGCGTAGTGCAGGCAGTGCAGCTGGTTCAACATGAATTCAAGTTTGAATCGCCTTTGCCGCTGGACGTTGAAGCCGCTTGCCCGCTGGAAGGTTTGCCACTTGAGTTTTTTGAGTATGACAATGATGAGTCGTTATTTAGTCAAACTGCCAAGGCGATTACGGCGTGTTTGCGGCACGGTTTTACCCGAGACAAAATTGCGGTGCTCAGCATGCGTGGGCACGAAAAATCAAAAGTATTGGCGCAAGCCAGTCTGGGGCCGCATACCTTGAGACACTTTACCGGTCGATATGATGACAATGGCAGCCAGGTTTTCACCGAGGGCAATGTACATGCGGAGTCGGTTTACCGTTTTAAAGGGCAGGCAGCACAAGCTGTGGTGGTGACCGAGTTGGCTTTTGTGGAGTTTAATGAAGCTGATTTTCGCAAGTTGTTCGTGGCGATGACCCGGGCCAAATTGCTGTTGGTTCTGGTTGGTCATTCGGATACCCTTCAGCGTTTGCGAAGGGCAGTGTTTTGCTGAGATTACTGCTGAATTTGCCAGGCACCTTTGCTGGGCGAGCATACTTCGCCCCTGAACTTTGTTTTTTCACCGTTGACAATCGTGACGCCCAAGTAGGTTCGGCAAGTGTCTGATTTGGCACCTGGCGACAGGTAAACTCCAACCCCGTTCACTGGGTTTAGCCAGCGTACCGCTTGCCCCGAGGGCACTAGCTCCATGGTGTGTCCGAAGCAATGGGAGTCGACTGCGAATGCATCAACCAGCTGGGTTTCCGTGAAAATTGCTTTGAAAGCGTCGGTCGATTCCACATAGGCCATTTGATCTGTCAGGGTGCCTTTAAGTGCCTCGCTTTGAACCAATTTGGCATCGCATTGCCCGCGAAGTACGCCAAAGTCGTTGTTCCAGCCTTTGCCTGTGTAACCAATGAAGTTTTTGGCGTTGGCCACATGAAACGGAAGCGCCGTCACAAGCACAAGCAGGCAAAGAACAGTTTTAGAGCGTACTTTGGCTATGGGCATGGAAGAATACTTAACTGGGCAGCCTGATGACATTGATAAAAACGGTGTGTACGCGAATTTCGTTGACCCGAAGAGTGTATCTTTTTCTGTATAAAAAAACACGAGACAGCAGCCGGAGACCGCACAAAATGACAGTTCAGGGCAAAACAGTATCCGCAATTGACATTGCCAAAGGAGCCTTGGGTTTTCTGCCTGACGTACCGCATATTCTTCCTTCGCTGGCCAGTCTGGCACTTCTCCGGCCACATTCCCGCCGTTCGCTGGGTTTGTTGTTTCAAGAAACTGCGCGCAAGTATGCAAAATCGGCATTCCTGAAAAGCGAGCAGCAGTCTTGGACCTATGGGCAGGCCAATTCCATTTGTAACCAAATGGCGCGAGGTTTGCTGTCCATGGGAGTGAAGCCTGGTGACACCGTGGGTTTGTTGTCGGCCAACCGCCCGGAAACCCTGCTCGCTGTGATTGCCTGCGCCAAGTTGGGCGCGGTTGCTGCGTTGCTGAATATCAATCAGCAAGGTGCCGTGCAGGCGCACAGCTTGAAGCTGGTGAAGCCGCGAATTATTTTGGCTTGTGATCGTGGCCTGGATATTCTCAAGCAATTGGAAGCGGAAGACAGCGCCTTACTCAAAGGCATTGAATTGCTGTCATTGCAAACCGGCAGTACTCATTTAAGGGTGAGCGATTTTCGCAGCGCCTGGTGCACGCAGCCCGTGCACAACCTGGCGCAAACAGCACAAATTACTGCCAGCTCTCCCTGTTTCTATATTTTTACCTCTGGTACTACCGGCTTGCCCAAAGCCTCCGTGATGAGCCATTACCGCTGGTTGCAAGCGGCCTCGGGTATGAGTACAGCAGTGCGTTTGACGGCTACCGATGTGTTTTACTGCTGCCTGCCGCTGTATCACAACAATGCACTTACCGTGTCATTGGGGGTAGTGTTGGCCTCTGGCGCTTGTTTTGCCCTGGATGAGAAATTCAGTGCCAGTCAGTTCTGGCGCCGTATTTCACATTACCGGGCAACGGCCTTTTGTTACATTGGGGAATTGTTGAGATACCTCTTGAATCAAGCGCCCCACATGGACGACCAAAACCATGAAATCCGTTTGATTTTGGGCAATGGCCTGCGCCCTGAAATATGGGATGACTTTGAAAACCGGTTCGGCATTCATCAAATCTTTGAGTTTTATGGTGCGAGCGAATCCAACCTTGGATTCATGAATGCTTTTGGCCTCAAAGAGACTGTTGGCTTTTGTCCCATGCCGTTTGAAGTGATTGCTTGCGATGCAGACTCGGAACAGGTGGTGCGAAACTCGCATGGTTTTTGTGAAACAGTGGGGCGCGGTGAAGTGGGTTTGTTGATCAGCGAAGTGACTGAGCTACGCCCCTTCGATGGTTACACCGATCCGAAAGCCAATGAAGGCAAGTTGCTGCGCAATGTATTCAAGCGCGGCGATTGTTGGTTCAACTCAGGCGACTTGGTGCGCCGGCAAGGGTGGCAACACATTCAGTTTGTCGACCGTCTGGGCGACACATTTCGATGGAAAGGCGAGAACGTTGCAACTTCAGAAGTTGAAGGCGTTTTGGCCAAGCTGCCATTTCTTGAGCATGCCGTGGTTTACGGTGTGAAACTGGAGGGGTTCGACGGCCGCGCTGGCATGGCGGCAGTGGCTGTAAAACCCGGAGCCAAGCTGGACTTGAAAGCGCTGGCCGCGCATGTAACAAGTCATTTACCCAGCTACGCAGTGCCGATGTATGTGCGGGTACTGCAAGCTGTAGAAACCACGGGTACTTTCAAATACCAAAAGACGCAGCTGAAAAAAGAGGGCATTGACCGAAATGTTGTCGACGATCCTCTGTACTGTTTCAATGCCACAACCCGAAGTTATGTTGCCTTAGTTTGAGGCTGTTCGTATTGATTGACCCTGAACCAGCTTGACAATCAAATCAAGCGTTTCGGTGTCGTAAAGCATGCCACTGTGCGACACCCGTTTGCCTGGAAGCAGATCTTGAATGTAGATGTTTTGCACGCCAGGCTCTTTGACAAATTGGTTTTCAACAGGCACTACCACTTTGTCATTTTTGGTCACTAAAACACTGTATTGCACACCTGGCATTGTGATGGCCCCAGTTTTCAATTCGCGCAGCAAGGCGGAACGGGGGTGCTGGTCGGCACAAGCCAGGCAATATTCCACCAGGTCCCGATTGGGGGTTTTTGCAATCGAGGTACCGTTGACACTTGGGGCCAAAGCCACAAAGCGGTCGACGTGGGCAGCACCTTGCAACATTTTCAGGTAATAAAAGCCAATAAGACCACCTTGGGAATGACCCACGAGGGTCACTTTGTTCCGACCTGTTGTTGTCTTCACAAACTTTACAAAGTCGGCGATCCGCTGTGCTGATTCGTCCACCGGGCCCACACCTTTGAACCAGTCGCCAGACTCGGCTGCGCCATAATCGATTGAGTAGACGCAAAGGTTCTGGTTGGCAAGTGCCGGGCCCAAGGCTCCGAATGAATACATGCTGGAAGAAAAGGTGCCGTGAATCAGTACGACCGGGTTTTGGTTCTCTGCTGGGCGGCATGCCCAGTTGTTCACACCGTCGGGCATGGTTTGACCACCCAACACCTGACTTAAAAATGAACTGGTCCAGTTCGCCTTGGCTTGGTACTGACCGGACAAACTGGCTGGGTTTGTGGTGCTACATGCTGCAAGGGTTAATAGAGCGGATGCGGCAAGTATCCAACGACGGGTGAACTGTATAGCCATTGTGCGGTTTTCCTGGGGTAGGTCTGTTTGGAATTTAAGACCAGAATTGCAGCAAAGGGTTCTGTAAAGCGCCAACAAACAAATAGAGCGTGCCTCCAATTTCTGCAAACACCAGCGCCACCATAAATATGGCCAAACCTGCTCGAGGCATGGGGTGTTTTCCCAGTTTGTGAGGTTGCCGCAACTGATTGTCGGGGCCGTTCAGCGCCGCCTGTATCAAATAACCCGCTACAGCCAAGGCAAAAAATGCAATTACGATGGCTGCCGCGAACAAGTTGTAGTCCGGGTTGAACATGCTGAAATGTGCCAACACGGCCAGGGTGATACAGGCAAAACCGTAGAGCAGGCTGGCTCTGTGGGCGATGTCTACATATGGATGCGCTAAACCGTGTTCACTGCGCCACATCTGCAAGAACTTCCACAATCCGCTGAAAAGACCAATGAGCAAAAATACTCCCGCAGAAACAATTGCAAAGGCGCTGGCAGAACTGATGGTCATTGTGGTTACCTCTTGGGGGTAGTCGAATAAGGTGGCCCCCTTTGTGGGAAAGACTCACCTGTGTTTTTGCACTTAAATAGAGGCATCAACACACATGTGCATTATGCACCGGGAGTATTGCCATGGACGATTTCGCAAACAAGAGCTTTGACGTGACCATGCTGGGCGAGTTGGAGGCCAAAAGAGAGTGGTTTGTTGGCGTTCTGGGCGCCAGTGTGTGCTATGGCCTGATTTTGTGGTTGCTGTGAAGTTTCATTGATGTTTCACTGCGCCCATAAAAAAACCCTCGAATTCTCGAGGGTTTTTTTATTTAGTCAAAGCTCAGCTCAAGCTGGGCCTTGTCTATTCAGACTGAAGCCTTCGGGGCCGCTGCAGCGCGCTTGGCGCGTGGAGCAGCAGCTTTCTTGGCGGCAGGCTTCTTGGCAGCTTTCTTCGCGCCAGCTTCACCTTTTACACCAATTTTTTCGAACAACTGGGCAGCAATTTGCTCAGCTTGTTCAATGGCTGGCTTCAGTGTTTCGTTTTTTTTGGCTTGTTCCAAAGCGCTTACACCCATGGTGATCGCGTTTTCGGTCAAAGACTCAGCTTGTGACAAAGCCAAGGCTGCGTAAGAGAAGCCTTTGTCGATCACAACTGGCAGTTGCTGTTCGAACAGCTCAACTCCCTTCTGTGTGTAAACCTGGCTTACGCCAACTACTTTTTCCAAGCCTTGCTTGATCTCGGTACGTGCGTTAACAACCACAGGCTTGTCGGCCAAAGGCAGCTTTTCAGCAGCGGTGAATGCGTTGCCCAAACCTTGTGACAACAAACCAAATTGCGCTTGTACCAAGCTGTTCAGGGCTTTGGAAGCCGCTTGGTGCTGGTTCTTCAATTCTGTGTTGGTTTTGGTCAGCAGTTCAGCTGTCTTTTCGAATGCGTACATGTGAGATCTCCTTGGGGTAGCGGGTAGTCAAATTTCGTGACACTTCGCACTATAGGGAAATCGATTACGCAATGAAAGGGTTTGAACCTGAGGCTCTACACTAAAAAAGGGTGTAGAAGCCTCAAGGCACTGCGTTTTTAATCCATTCCCTTGGCCTGAACCATGGGTTCCGGCGTCGGTTTTCCTTTAAAGAACTTATTAAGAATAATTGCTACAACAGCCAGAATTGCACCTCCGATATCGGTGTATAAACCGCCCTCAATCATGCAGAGCGCTGCGATCAGCAAAATACCGCGTACTACCCAATTTGAATGTGCTCCCCAGAACCAGCCCTGAATTGCAGCCGCCAGGAAAAACACGCCAATGCACGCTGTAACAAATGCACGCAAGATCACAAACCATTCACCTTCCATTAGGAGCGCAGCGTTGTAAAAAAACATAAACGGCACGATAAACGCAGTCAGACCGATCTTGAAGGAGGTGAAAGAGGTCGCCATTGGGTTCGCGCCGGAAATACCCGCAGCAGCATAAGAGGCCAGCGCGACTGGCGGCGTAATGGCCGAGATGACCGCGAAGTAGAACACAAAGAAGTGAGCCACCAATGGCTGAATGCCCAGTTCAATCAAGCCGGGGGCAACAACCGATGCTGCAACTGCATAGGCGGCTGTGGTTGGCATGCCCATACCCAGCAGAATTGCAATGCACATCGCAAAGAACAAGGCGATTAGCTGTGAGTTTTCTGCAATATCCAACAAAATGGAGGAGAACCTGGCACCTACACCAGTCAGTGCAATGACGCCGACGATGATGCCCGCACAGGCGCACACCGTGATGATTTGAATAGACATCACCCCCGCTAGATCGAAGGCTTTGAATATACTCTTAGGTCCCATTTTGAATGGCGACAGCCAGCTAACCACGGCCGCCGCTGCGGTGGCCAAAGTGCCTGCACGAATCACGGAGTAACCCATGAACAGGGCCACAATCAAAATGATGATGGGGATGAACAGGTAGACCTGTTTCACCATTTTAGAGAACTGTGGTAACTCATCGGAGCGCATGCCGCGCATGCCCAGTTTGGCGGCTTCGAAGTCCACCATGAGATAAGTAGACAGGAAGTAAAGCACCGCTGGAATAATGGCTGCAATAGCGATTTCCGAGTAAGGGATGCCTGTAATTTCCGCCATGATGAATGCACCTGCACCCATGATCGGCGGCATGATTTGTCCGCCAGTGGATGCGGCAGCTTCAATAGCGCCGGCAGTTTTCCCGTTGTAACCCACTTTTTTCATCAATGGAATGGTCAGAGAACCAGTGGCAACCACATTGCCCGCACTGGTCCCGTTGATCATGCCCATCAGGCCCGATGCAAACACAGCCACTTTGGCTGGGCCACCGCGAGCGCGGCCAGCGGCCGCAAAAGCAAAGTTAACGAAGTAATCGCCTACTTTGGAAGCCTGTAGAAAAGCGGCGAAAACGATGAACAAAATGATGTAAGTGGATGACACTGCGGTGGTGGCGCCCAAAATGCCCGCGTCAGTGTAGATGTAGGAGAAAAAGCGGCTGAAATCGAAACCGTCGTGCGTCAAAAAGCCGGGCAGGTAAGGGCCAACAAATGAATACACCACGAAAATTATCGAGATGATGACCAAGGCACTACCCGCCACGCGGCGCGTTAGTTCAAGGATTAGCGCCAAGCCTACCATGGCAGCCCAAGCGTTGCCGGGGGACGCGAAGGGCGTTCCGGCTCGCATGCGCAATGCGGTGCCATCCAGGTGAACCATGAGGTAGGCGGTGCTGGCGATCACGGTTAAAACCAGAGTGCCGTCAAGCCAATTGAATTTTGAGCCTTCTGGTCGCAAGAACCAGGTGGCAACAATCGCGCTCAAGGCTGCTATTGCCAATGGAATACCAAATTGGTTGACTTCCATTTCCGGGGTAATCATCTCACCGGCGGCGATGATCTGTTGCATATCGTACACCGTGTACAGGGCATAGATTGCCGGCAGAGCCAGCAGTAATGCAAGCGCCTTGATCAAGCCTTGATTGCCGCGTTGGGGTTGATCAACATTGGCAGATGAATAGGCAATGAAGCCGATGATCAGTGCGCCAGCCACGTGAAGAATGCGAAAAGCCCAGGTTTCTATGGGGGCCACATTCAACGAAAAAACATGCCAAAAGGCATAGCCTGCGGACAGAATGGAAACGAGCAAAGCCGCTTGCTGGGTGAATGTGCGCTGATTATTCGCAGGGGGTTCATCGTCAACGCCTTGGGCGATGAGTCTATCCTCTGCTGCCGTGCTGCGTGCGCTATTGGGTGTGGACATGATGGAGCCGATTCAAGATTAATAGGACTGTTTGCGGAGGCGCATCGGGTATCAGATGCGATACCCGATGCTCATCGGATCAAATGGTTTGATCAGTATTTACTTGAGTTTCAAATTTGCTGGGATCTTGAAACCTTTTTCCTCGTAGTACTTGGCAGCACCGGGATGGAAAGGGATGAAGGTGTTTTTATCCCAGTTCTGCGCCAGGGTAGTTCGCGCGCCTTTGTGAATGGTCAACATTTTTTCATTGTTGTCCAGCACAGCCTTGGTGGCCTCGTACACAAAGCTTTCAGGCAGATCACAATTGGCGATGGCGTAATTCCACATCGATACAGCCCGTGCGTCTTGCTTCAGGGTTTTGTAAGTGCTGGCCTTGATCGGGAAAGCAGACACAGGGTAGGTGTCCATAATCTTTTTCTGTTCAGCCTCCGTAAATTCAAGAATGTTGATCTCGGTTTGAACTTCAAGCTGGGTTACGGCCGGAATGGGTACGCCGGCGGCAAAGGCAACTACATCGATCAAGCCGTCTTGCAACTGACCACCCAAGTCGCTCCAGCCACCGTTGCGACGCTCGAACTTCACACCCAGTGTTTCCAGCATTTTGGGAAAGTAGGTGTCTGAGGTAGAGCCGGCCGGACCAAAGCCGATTTTTGAACCGGGCGGAATGTCTTTGATCGACTTGATGCCGCTGGAGGAGAGTACTGTGACCGAGAAAGGAGTTTCGTACATCGGGAACATGGCACAAACCTTGTTCATCTTGAGACCTGGGGCCAATGGGCTTTTCCCATCCAGAGCCTCGCGAGCAGGGCCCATGGTGGTCATTCCAAATGCCAGCTTTCCGGTGTGCACCAGTGCCAGGTTCTGTGTAGGGCCACCGGTCACTTCTGCGCCACCTGTGATACCTACAGTTTCTGCCACCAGGTTAGCCCAGCCAGCGCCGTAGGCGTAGTAAGTTCCGCCTTGCGAGGCTGTGCCTACTGTAAAGCTTTTGGGCCACTTGGATTTGTCGGCGTGAGCTGCACCCATGGCCATTGCGGCCAGGCTGATTGCAACGGCGGATTTTGCCAGAATTGCTTTCATTGGTATCCCCTATGATTTGATAAAACTGCGCCCATTGGGTTTGGGCTTTGTGATTGTTATCGTTCTTTAAATGAACGAGTCGAGTGTGCAAAAACACCGTCCTAATGTCTTATTTATAATAAAAATGAGCAATAAGGGATGTCCGCAACAGGGTTTCCATTAGGTTATTGATTCATATATCGATATGAAAATGAAAGGGGGTGAATTTAACCCCTTGGGCGTGTAAAATCACGGCTTTTGCGCCAAAGGGCTGCTGTGTCGATTGAATCTGAAGTCAAGCGTCGCCGAACGTTTGCAATTATTTCCCACCCCGATGCGGGCAAAACAACGCTGACCGAGAAGCTGTTGCTGTTTGCGGGTGCCATTCAAATTGCGGGTAGCGTGAAGGCACGTAAGGCGAGTCGCCACGCCACCTCTGACTGGATGGAAATTGAAAAGCAGCGCGGCATTTCTGTGGCCAGTTCAGTGATGCAGATGGAGTATCGCGATCAGGTAATCAACCTGCTCGACACGCCCGGTCACCAAGACTTTTCTGAAGATACTTATCGAGTGCTGACGGCGGTGGACGCCGCATTGATGGTGATCGATGCTGCCAACGGTGTTGAACCTCAAACGCTGCGCTTGATCGAGGTGTGTCGCGCACGCAATACGCCAATTATTACCTTCGTCAACAAGATGGACCGCGAGGTTCGCGATCCGCTTGAGTTGATGGACGAGATTGAAAGCACCTTGGGTATTCCCTGTGTGCCATTTGCCTGGCCAGTGGGGCAGGGCAAGTTATTCCACGGTATTTTCGACATTCGCAAGAACCACATGCGTGTGTTTACTCCGGGCGCTGACCGTCGCCGCGAGGACGACGAGGTGGTGGACGGTGACAACCGCGATTTGCTGAGAAGCCGGTTCGGTGCCGAATTCAAACAGGCCGAGCAAGAAATTGAATTGGTCACTGGTGCTGCGCCCAGTTTTGATGAGAAAGAGTTTCTGGCCGGCAAGCAAACCCCGATGTTCTTTGGGTCAGCGGTGAATAACTTCGGCGTTCAGGAGGTGCTGGACGCCTTGGTCGATGTGGCACCACACCCGGGCCCGCGCAAAGCGATTGAGCGTGAGGTAGCGCCAACGGAAAGCAAATTCAGTGGGGTGGTGTTCAAAATTCAGGCCAATATGGATCCTTCCCACCGCGATCGTATTGCCTTTGTGCGGGTGTTGTCCGGGCGGTTCGAGCATGGCATGAAGTTCAAGGTACTTCGTACCGGAAAAGACTTCCGCCCCACCAGTGTCGTGACTTTTCTTTCCCAGCGTCGTGATCGGGTGGATGAAGCCTACGCTGGCGACATTATTGGCCTGACCACGCATGGTGGTTTGCAATTGGGTGATTCCTTGAGTGAAGGCGAAGGCTTGCAATTTACGGGATTGCCGTTTTTTGCGCCGGAACTGTTTGCATC
Organism: Limnobacter sp. UBA3528; assembly: GCF_002377005.1. Lineage (NCBI taxonomy): Bacteria > Pseudomonadati > Pseudomonadota > Betaproteobacteria > Burkholderiales > Burkholderiaceae > Limnobacter > Limnobacter sp. UBA3528. The sequence continues at coordinate 170,044 of NZ_DFOZ01000031.1, forward strand.
CGTTGAATTGAAAGACCCCATGCGCAGCAAGCAACTGCAAAAAGGCTTGATGGAGCTGGGCCAGGAAGGTGCGATTCAGGTGTTCAAGCCATTGCTGGGTTCAGAAATGTTGTTGGGTGCCATTGGGCAGCTTCAATTTGAGGTGGTGCAGGCGCGTTTGAAGGGCGAATACGGTGTTGAGGTGCGTTTGGCACCAAGCCGTTACAGTTGCGCCCGTTGGGTGACCAGTAAAAATGCCAACGACTTGCGCCGGTTTATGGATGCCAATGTGGGTCGTATGGTGACTGATGCTGCTGACACTCATGCTTTTTTGGCAACATCGAGGTTCGATCTGGATGTAATGCAGAAGCGCTGGGAAACAATCGAGTTTCACCCGATGCGTGAACATGCCGGGCTTTTGTTGGCCAATCACTAAGCCTCTACCCCCGTGTAAAAACGGGGGTACAATCGACTCAATATAAAAAAACACATCGGTCATGCTATGAGTGAACTGGATTCCCTGCTGGAACAAGTGTCTGGCTACTTCGCAGTGCTGTCTGAACCCACGCGATTGAAAATTATCCATGCCTTGTGCAATGGAGAAAAATCTGTCAACGACATCGTGGAAGAAGTGGATTCCACCCAATCGAATATTTCTCGCCACCTGAATTTGATGTACCGAGCCGGTGTTCTCCAGCGCCGCAAAGAAGGAACTTTGGTGTTGTATCAGGTGAAAGAGCCCACAGTGGTGGAGCTTTGCCGCACTGTGTGCGTGCACGTGGCGGCCAAGCTGGATTCTGTGCCAGTTGATTCAAGGCAGCTGCCTGATTTTTTCAAACAACCATAAAAAAAACCGGCCTCTACGGCCGGTTTTTTTATTTCCAGACAGTTTTTGGTTTACTTCAACGACTCGATCAGGTCGATGTAGTTTTGCATGGCTTGATCGTTGCTGGTGCCTTCCAGGCCTTTCCATGCATCGTATTTTGCACGCCCGACAATGTCAGTAAATCCAGGCCGTTTGCCGGTATTGTCACCTTCCGTAGATTGTTTGAACAGGGCGTAAATTTTCAACAGAGTTTGGTTGTCAGGGCGGGCGGGCAGTGATTTTGATTCCGCAACAGCCTTTTCAAAACGGGCTTTCAAGTCGCTCATAAGTTCTCCTAAGTCTTGTTATGTGTTTTCTTCAGTAATAAAAGATTGGGCCAGGCTTTCGAACAGCTCTTTGGCATTGCCCTGCAAATAGGGGGCAAGCAGGCACATCACCTGGTACACGCCATTGGCCAAGGCCGCGCTCATGGTGGCTTCGTCATTAAAATGCCGGGGGTCACGCACATACTCAAACGACAGCCAGTAGGTGGCAACTACTACCATGTTGGTGGCCAGTGCATTGATTTGCGCTTGCGAGGCCATCATGTCGCCAGACTCAACCAGACCCTGGCACAGGCGTCGTGCAACATCTACTTTGTGTTTCAGAATGCGTTTGAAGTGAATTTCAAGGGTACGGTTGCGAGACAGCAAATCATTCAGGTCGCGGTACAAAAAACGATAGCGCCAAATCAGTTCGAATGACACTTGAAGATACAGCCATGCATCTTCAATGTTGGCCTGGCGGTTACCAGGCACGTCGAGCAGGCCATCAATTTCTTTCTCGAAACTGGCAAAAATACTGTTGACGATGTCGTCTTTGTTGCGGAAGTGATAATACAGATTACCGGGGCTGATGTTCATCTCATCGGCGATCACGGTGGTCGTAATATTCGGCTCCCCGAATTCATTGAATAGCCTTAGCGACAAATCAAGAATTCGTTCTCTTGTTCTTCTTGGAGGCTTGCGTTCCATGTTCTGGTCGTCTCCTGTCTGGCCAAAGTCCTGATCAAGCTAAAGACTTCATGCAGCAAGTCTGTTATTGGTATTTTTAATACCATTAGTCTACGTTGTTTTGACAAGTATTTGGGGCTTCACTGCCCTTGTTACCAGTGAGTAATGGCGTCATTAAGCGGCATTTCTGGTTTTTGCAATCCGTATGTAACGATCAAGTTCATTCAGCGAGTCCTCAAGCTGATCAAATTTGGACACCATTGATCCCGCACGGGCCGGTTTTTTACTGACCTTGTTACTCAAATGCAGGGTAGGATCTTTTAAAACATCGAGATTCAATTCCAGTCCGTGCCTTGAAAGCCGCTCGGCCAGATCGTACCGACGTGCCCACAATTCCTCACGGGTGCGTTGGTAAGCATGCTCGCACAAACGGCGCCGGCTGGCGTAACTGAACGGGTTGGTGAAAAAAAACTCACCATCACCATGTTGGGGTTCAAACAATACAATATCGGCGTTGGGGTAGAGGTGCCCGTAGCGTTCCATGCCGATGTCCATGCGTGAATGGATAATAGATCTGAATGTTTGTGACAGCACCAAGGGCAAACCACCTTCATACAGGCGCGAACCGGGCTGGAAAGCCTTGCCCTTGGCGCGGCGGCGATGGTTTTTGGGGTTCAGCCTGTCATCGTAAGGTACTAGCGGATTCAGACAAATCAGCAGTTCTACGCCTTCCTTCAAAGCGGTGGACGCATGCAGGGTTTTTTTCAGCGCACCGTCCACATAATGCCGGTTGGCAATACGTGTCGGTGGGAACAGGCCTGGCAGCGATGCGGAGGCCTGAACCGCTTTGGAGATTGGAACATCATCAAACCCGGGCATGCCAAAAGGAATCGAATCGCCCGAATCCAGATCAGTGGCCACCAGAATAAGACGGTTGCGCAGGCTTCTGAAATCGTTCGTGCCGCCACCTTTGGCAATCAGGTCGGCCATCCATTCATGTAATTCGTCACCATTGAACAAACCTGTGGGAATTGCAGCCCCCAAGCGTTCAATGCAACTGACCCATGTGGCGTCATCGCGCAAAAAATAATCAGAAACAGCGGTGCCCAGTAAACTAGGTACCTTGCGAAGGCGCATCCAGTACTCTTTCCAGGCTGGGCGCAACAAAATGGAAGGGTCGAAGGCGAGTTCTTCGGGCTCACCTTCAATAAACAACTTGTAGATTTGATGCGGGGTTAGATCGTGGGCCAGACCGGTTGCAACAATGCCTCCAGCGGACACGCCCACATAGACACTCATGTCATTCAGGTCAAGTCCGTCGATGGCCTCGGAGAGTGCTACCAGTGCGCCAATTTCATAAATTGCGCCCAAGGGGCCGCCACCAGCCAAGGCCAACCCGATCTTCGGGCCAGAGTTGTGATTGTTCATGCGAGTTGTGAGCTCCAGCCCCAAAGAGTGTTCGACAAGACCGCCGTTGGCCTTGTCGATTCAGAATTCAATTACTCAGCAGATTTTTTGGTTCGCGCGGTAGTGCGCTTTGCGGTGGTCGCTTTGGTGTCCACTTTTTTGCCAGTCAGTTCGGCAATCGCTGCAGACAATTGGTCAATACGTTCAGAAAGCTGCTGAACGTCCTTGTTGGTAGGAACGCCCAGGCGACCCAAGGCACGAGCAACGCGTTCTTCGAAAACCTGTTCCAGTTTGTCCCAGTGCTGTGTTGCCTTGCTGGATACAGAGCCAGCAAGCTTGCTGACCTTGCCTGTCACTTCAACTACTTTTTGATCTGCAAATTTCACGGTTCGCTCCTGAATTTCATGGCCTTCCTTGACCAGGTTTTCCAAAACACGGTTGCTTTCTTCTTGCGCTTTGGTGATAGCACCCACGCCTGCGGTCCACAATTGTTGTGCGCTGTCTACGGCGCCTTTGATGGGCTTTTTCTTACCGGCCATGTTGTCTCTCCTTGTGATGGCGAAATGGCCCGTTGGGGACCGATGCCTTTTTTGTTTATTGTAGTAGTTTATCGAGGCCACACTAGAGAAGGCACACTAAACCCTACCTCGTGTTTTCCCGTAAGCACGGTGCTGACAAAACATCGTTACAGCCCGCATGGAGTTTGAGAATTTCGGGCGGGCAGTTATAGTAAGCCTTCCAAAGACGTATCTTCCATAAAAAAACCCCACGCGGAGAAGACATACATGAATTATTTTGTGACCGGAGCCACTGGCTTCATCGGTAAACGCTTGGTGAAGCGCTTGGTTGAGCAAAAGCGCAAAGGCACCATTTACTTTCTGATTCGTGAATCAAGCCTGGACAAAGTACCCGAGCTGCAAAAGTATTGGGGTGCCAAAAAAGGACAGTGTGTACCCGTGGTTGGTGACCTCACCAAACCCAAGCTTGGTTTGAAGGCCACCGAGATCAAAGAGCTGAGCAAAAACATTGCCCATTTTTTTCACCTGGCTGCGATCTATGATCTGGCTGCTGATGCGGAAAGCCAGCAGGAAACCAATATCAAGGGCACGGAGAATGCTGTGGATCTCGCCAATGCGATTGGCGCAGGCTGCTTTCAGCTAACGTCCTCGATCGCGGCTGCCGGTCTGTATGAAGGCATCTTCCGTGAAGACATGTTTGAAGAAGCCGAAAACCTGGATCATCCTTACTTTCGTACCAAGCACGATTCTGAAGCGATCGTGCGCAAGAAGATCAAAGGTGCATGGCGTGTGTATCGCCCCGGCTTTGTGGTGGGTGACTCCAAGACTGGTGAGATGGACAAAATTGACGGGCCTTACTACCTGTTCAAGTTGATCCAGAAAATGCGCAAGTTGTTACCATCTTGGGTGCCCACAATTGGCATCGAAGGTGGCCGAATCAACATTGTGCCTGTCGATTTTGTGGTCAATGCCATGGATTACATTGCGCATCAGCCCGATCTGGACGGCAAGGCTTTTCACCTTGTTGACCCGAGCCCGGGCCGAATTGGCGATGTGCTGAACACCTTTGCACGTGCGGCCCATGCGCCAAAAATGGAAATGCGGATTAATGCAGCCATGTTTGGTTTTGTACCTGGTGCGGTGAAAAAAGGCTTGATGAGCCTGACTCCTGTTCGTCGCATTCGCAACGCCCTGCTGAAAGACCTGGCCTTGCCGGAAGAGGTATTTGGTTACATCAATTGGCCAACCCGTTACGATTGCCGCCAAACTTTGGCTGTGCTCGATGGTAGTGGCATTGAGTGTCCGCGACTTGAAGATTACGCTTGGGCAATTTGGGATTACTGGGAGCGTCACCTGGATCCCGATTTGTTCATTGACCGCAGCTTGAACGGCCAGGTGAAAGACAAGGTGGTGCTGATCACGGGTGGTTCATCCGGTATTGGTTTGGCTGCAGCACAGAAATTTGCAGCCGCTGGCGCAATCACTGTAATTTGTGGTCGTGATGAAGAGAAGCTGGCAGAGGCCAAGGCTTTGGTGAAGGCCGACGGTTTTGATCTGCACACCTACTCGGTCGATATTGCGGATATGCAGGATTGCGACCGCTTTGTTGCTCAACTGCTGGCTGACTTCGGTCATGTGGATATTTTGGTGAACAACGCAGGTCGTTCAATTCGGCGTGGTATTGAAAACAGCTTTGATCGTTTCCACGACCTGGAGCGCACCATGCAGTTGAACTACTTCGGTGCCTTGCGTGTTACTTACGGTTTACTGCCAAAAATGATGGAGCGCCGAAAAGGCCACGTGGTGAACATTTCATCGATCGGTGTGTTGACCAATGCGCCCCGTTTCTCAGCCTATGTGGCCTCGAAAGGCGCGCTGGACGCCTGGACGCGTTGTGCTGCTTCCGAGTTCGCCGACTTGAACATCACCTTCACGACCATCAACATGCCGCTGGTGCGTACACCCATGATTGCGCCCACCAAGTTGTACAACAACGTACCAACGCTAAGCCCCGAGCAGGCCGCCGACTTGATTGCGCAGGCGGTCATTCACAAGCCGGTTCGCATTGCTACGCGCCTGGGTGTATTGGGTCAAGTCATGCATGCGCTGATACCGAAACCAGCTCAAATTTTGATGAACACGTCTTTCCGCATGTTCCCGGATTCGGAATCGGCTGCGAAAGGCAAGAAGGGTGGTGGTCCATCCGCAGAACAGGTTGCTTTCTCAACCCTCATGCAAGGTATCCACTTCTAGGCAATCCGCTTAGGCCCGGTTTTCTGCCAAGGGGTAGGCCTGTGCATCTTCTGCAAGCCAGTTGAGAATCAGGTCTTCCGTGGTGGAGTCGTTCAGCAAAGCCACGTGCCCGCAACCGGGCACGGCGGTGTTTTTTCCAAACTCCAGTTTGCTGGATACTGGTGGGCACACAATGTTGTCTTGTGGGCTCCACAGTGACCAAATCTTTTGCTGAAACTCTCTGTCGGTGGGGTGCTCTCGCAGCGTTTTCAAGAAGAAACTTCCCCACGCCATTTGTTTCACATTCTTGCCAATACCCAGGGTAGACAAAGCCGTACCGTAATGCGGGCTGCCAATCGTGATCATGCCCGCAATTCGATGATGACCGTATTCAGTGGCGTGGTAACGCACAGCCACACCGCCCATGCTGTGCGCAATAATTTTCACTTGGGGTGCGCCAGTGGCCACCAACAATTCGTCGATTGCTTCATGAATCGCTTCAGAGTAACTGCGAATAGAGCCAATGGCCGGTTCCAGTGTGATGGCGTGGGTACTAACTTCAGCACGGTCAAGCAGGGCGCGGGTACCTGCCCACACAGCCGAATTGCACAAATAGCCATGCACCAGCAACACAGGCAAAGGCTTTTTCTTGCGCCAGGTTTTACCAGCCAATTGAATACCGTCAGGGTTGGGGGCCCAGGGTTGCAGCAACGTGATCAGTTTGAGCGATGCAATACTTTCAACCAACACTGCTTTAACCCAACGTGCCAGGCTGAGTCGGTGAAACCCTTCACCCTCGGTGCTGTGAAAGTGCAAGCCCTTGTCCCGCACCTGTGGAATTTGGCGAACGCTGTAGGAAAGGGCGAAACCGGAAATGTTGAAACCAACATGTGCCGAGAAAAGAACGCCCACCACCAAGCAAACGGCTGCTACGGCAGCATTGTCGCTTCTAGCACCAAACCAGTGATGAAGAACCCAATACAGGCCGAAAATGACTGAAATGTAGCCAATCCAATACAGTCTGTTCAGGTGGCGAATCATGCTCTTTAAGCCAGTGCGGTGGCGGCTTGGCCAGTCAGTTCTGCGACCAGTTGCTGGCTTAGTTTGTTGGTCAGGCCATAAATAGACAGTTGCGGATTGGCACCAATGCTGGTCGGAAATAGCGAACCGTCGTGAATGGACAGGTTTTCAATTTGCCAGTGGCGACCATCCGGGCGCGCAACGCCCAGCTTTTCCTCGCCAGCCATGGCGCACCCACCCATCACGTGGGCGGAAACCACTTTCATGCTCAGCGGTTTCATGTCAAGCGCGTTGATCTGCTTCAGGGCTTCATCAATATTGTTGGCAGGCTTGGAAAACTCATGCACGGGCAGCGTGCTGAGCGCACCTGCAGCGTGTTGCAACTCAGCCATGGCGACCAAGGCCCGGCGTGCAGCATCCCAAATTGTCGGGGTTAGTTTGTAGTCCAGAACCGGGCTGCCATCGCCGTTCAGGCGCACTTGTCCACCCATACTGCCAGAATTGAAACCGTCGCGCAGCAAGGCCAGTTGCATGTGCGTTTTCGAGAAATTCTTCATGATGTCGGCATGCTTTTTTGCAAAGCCTGGCAGGGTCGAGGCAAAAATTACGGGGTGCAGGGGTGGTGCCTCAAGTTTGAAGCCGACAGGTCCGTCAATCGGATCCGTGTGCAAATAATGGTCGCTGTAAATGGTTTGGGGCGCGCCTGCATCTGCGCGAACTTCCTGCTCCATCATGGCAGCTGAAATGACCACAGGGTGCAAAAAGGTACGTTCGCCCAAGCGATCGTAGGGGTCGCTCGCATTGGAGCGCAGAAGCACGGCCGGACTATTGATCGATCCGCCAGCCAATACAAAATGCCTGGCTGTGATTTCCACTTCTTTGCCTGAAGGCAGTACACCGTCGGCATTCATGACCTGGCAGCGCAGGGTGCGGATTCGACCTTGAGAAATCTTGAAAGAATGGGCACGCAAGGAAGCGATCAGCTCTGCACCGTGATCAAGCGCAGTGGGAATGGTTGAAACCAGCATGGATTGCTTGGCATTGGTCGGGCAACCCATGCCGCAGTAGCCAAGGTTCCAGCAGTCTTTTACATTGCGTCGAATTGCACCCCAGGAAATTCCTTTGGCTTCTGCGCCACGGCGCAGAATGTCGTTGTTTTCATTCGGTGGCACTTGCCAGTCGGCAATGTTCAAGCGTCTTTCTGCTTGTTCAAACCACGGGGCCATGGCTTCCACGGTCATGTCTTTCAGAGCAAACTGGTTTTGCCAGAATGCCAGCGTGTCGGCCGGTGTCCTGAAGCTCGATGTCCAGTTTACGGTGGTGGAACCGCCCACTGTGCGACCCTGCAGAATGTTGATGGCTTTGTCTGCTGTTTTGCGGCCAGCGCTTTCCTGGTACAGCGTGGGATAGGCCACGGATTCCAGCATTTTGAAATCTTTTGAAGTCTTTAGCGGACCTTCCTCGATCAACAACACCTTCAAGCCTGCCTTGGCGCATATTTCAGCGGTAATGCCGCCACCCGCGCCGGTGCCAACGATGACTACATCGGCACTCATTTGCTTGGGCATTTCGCGTTTGTGCGCCTCATAGGCTTTCCAGCCGTTTGCAATGCCTGCTGCAAAAAGGTCGGGCACTAAGGAACCCATGGGTTTGATTTCTTGTTCAGTCATTGGTGAAGGCGAAGGTCAGAGAACTTGGAAAGGCGGGCCGGGGTAGCCCATGTCGGCCCACTGCTCGGGCAGTCCGTACCAGCCAGCCATCATCAGGTCGTGAAGTGCATGGTAGCCGGGTTGAAGGGCTGGAATGGGGTGATCCCGGAAAGACACCAAAAAGGCTTGCACCTGGGCTGGTGTCGCTTGCTCCCAGCTGGTACCCAAATCGGCAATCAGTCTTCGACCAACCGGGTTCTCGAGAATATTCAGCAGTTGACCCAACTCTGCTTGTGCGCTGGCTGCGAGAGTTTTGGTGGCATCTACGAATGCATTCACGGCCGATTCAATGGATTGCGTTCTTCCTGTGGTGGGTAATGCCGGATCCAGCAGACCTTCGGCGATGGCCTTCAGCATCGGTATGTGCTGTTGTTGCACCACAGACTGACCTGCGACCACCTCCACCTTGGCAAAGTGTTTGCCCAACCAACTCAGGCCGCCGGCCAAGAGCAGACCGGCAGCTCCGAATTTAAAAAATTGACGTCTGTTCATGAAGCTTCTGTTTATACCTTGCGGGTCAGCAGTTTGGTCATGAAGGCAAACATTTTGTTGTCATAGGGTGGCGACAACATTTCCATGACATGGAAACGGCTTTGTTTAAAAATCGGCTTCAATTTGGTCATGGTGTCAAAACCAAACTTGCCATGGTAATGGCCCATACCTGAGTCGCCAACGCCGCCAAATGGCAGATTTTCCTGAGCAATATGAAACAGCGTTTCATTCAGGCATACACCACCGGCGATTGTTTGCTTCATCACCATGTCTTGGGTTTTCGATTCATCGTCGAACAAATACAAAGCCAGTGGGCGAGGGCGGTCGTTGATGTAATCAAGCGCCTCATCCAGTCGTTTGTAGGTGATCACCGGCAACACGGGGCCAAAAATCTCTTCCTGCATCAGCATGGAATCGGGCTTGGCGTTGAACACCAAAGTCATTGGAATTTTACGGCCCGGGCTGTCGGCAGTTTTCATGAGTGTTACCACACGCGCACCTTGTTCCGCTGATTCGTCAATTAAACGCTGCAAGCGGGTGGCATGGCGGTCAGAAACAATGCCGGTGAAGTCCTTGGACAGTATTCCCTCCGGGAAACGGCGATCAATAATGGCCTTGGCGTGTGAAATCAATTGCTCTTCGCAGCCTTCCGGAACCATCAGGTAGTCGGGTGCAATACAGGTTTGCCCGGCATTGATCGACTTGCCAGACAATGTGCGTGCAATCGCATTTTCGAAACGGCCCGGGTTGGCCACAGTGGGCGCGGTGATGATTACAGGGCTTTTGCCGCCCAGTTCAAGTGTTACCGGCACCAGGTTTTCACTGGCTGCCTTCATGACCATTTTGCCCACTGGCGTTGAGCCGGTGAACAGCAAATGGTCGAATGGCAGACGGGAAAACTCGGCTGCAACCTCGGGGCCACCATTGATGACCTGTACCACCTCGCGGCCCAGGGCTTTGGCCAGCAGCTCGTCAAGCAGCGCGCTGAAGCGGGGGGTGTACTCGCTCATTTTGATAAAAACACGATTGCCTGCGGTTAACGCGGCAATCATGGGGCCGATAGACAAAAACAAGGGGTAATTCCAGGGCACGATAACGCCCACCACGCCCAAAGGCTGTGGCATCAGGCAGGTGCTGGCCGGCTTGAACCAAATGCTGGCGCCTTCATTGCGAGGCTTCATCCAGCCTTTACCGTGTTTGATGGCGTGGCGAATGCCTTCCAGTGAGGGGAATACTTCTGCCAACAAGGTGTCATTTTTTGAGCGGTAGCCGAAGTCCTCTGAAATGGCTTCAGCAATTCTCAGCTTGTTGTCGTAAATCATGTCGCTCAACGCCATTAGCCAGGCTTTGCGCTGGCTCCATTCCGGGAAGGGGTTGATGCGGTAAGCTTGCTTCAAGGACTCCAAAGTTGCTTTTAGTTCTGCTGCTGTCAATTCTTGGCCGTGTGCTTTGGATGGGGCGTTCATTGTTGTCTCACTCTCCGGTTTAACATTAACGGATGTAAACATAAATTTTGACTATTTTCCATGTCTGATTTGTGCTGCTGTGCAGCAAACGACGTGGAGCTTTACCATTCAACTGCAATTGAATCGCCATGATTGATATTCAAAGTTCACCCCTGGAGTTACAAAAAGCCATCATGGCCCTTCGACAAGGACAGGGGCGTACTGCTGAATTTTTGAGATTAAAAAACGAGATAAAAATATTTCAAAACAGTAGATTGGAAAGTACATATAAGGATTTGCTTGAAGACAAGGGCATGCGTGCAGCCTGTCGTTTTTTCCTCGATCAGCTCTATTGCACCCACGATGTCAGCACGAGGGATCATCAAGTGGAAAGAGTGCTGCCCAAGCTGGAGAAGTTGCTGCCCGCTGGGGCGGTGGATACGGTCAGAAAAGTGATCTATATGGATTATCTCGCCGAGCTTCTGGATGATGAAATAACACTGTTTATCAATGAGAAAGAATTTAATTCTGATAATTCACTTAAAGAAGTTGCCTACATGGAGGCCTTCAGAAAACAGGGGCAATTCGACTTGCGGGAGCAGCAAATTCTGTTGGTTCGAGAGGTGGGTGAATCCTTGCGCAAGTTGATGCGCCTGCCGTTTTTACGGCCACTGATGAAGATGACACGTGGTGCAGCGCAAAAGGCGAATTTAGAGGATTTCCACGATTTTCTAAGTCAAGGGCTAGATGCTTTCGCTTCGCTAGAAAAGCCAACCCTGTTTTTCCAGTTGATTCAAGAACGTGAAATGTCCATTCTGGAAGGGATTCGACAAGGAACCTTGTCGAAATTTCCTTGACTGTGCCTTCCGTGCAGGTACACATCGCAATCGTAGTGCATTAGAATCCATGCTCTTTGATATTCCGGTATTGTTTTCCATCAATACAAAACAGTTGCGAAGCACGGCAGTGCCCACAAGAAGGAGACATTTGTGACAGATAAAGCCTGGATTCAGAGCTACCCACCGGGCGTACCTACGTCGGTTGATTTGGATCAGTACCCCTCTATTCGGGATATTTTTGAGGACGCAAGTCGCAAGTTCGCCGATAAAACCGCATTCAGCAACATGGGTACAGCGCTGACCTACGAGCGCCTGGATTCTTTGACCCGTGATTTCGGTGCCTACCTTCAAAGCTTGCCCGGCATGAAAAAAGGCGACCGTGTCGCCTTCATGATGCCCAATCTGCTGCAATACCCTGTGGCCATGCTTGGCGCAATTCGCGCTGGCTTTGTGGCTGTGAATGTGAATCCGCTTTACACACCCACGGAGCTGGAACACCAGCTGCGGGATTCTGGTGCCAAGGTGATCGTGGTGTTCGAGAATGTGGCCCACACGCTCGAAAAAGTGATCAAAAACACCCCGGTTGAGCACATCGTGCTGGCCTCAATGGGTGAAATGCACGGTTTCTTCAAGCGCGTGTTGCTGAATTTTGTAGTGCGATATGTCAAGAAGTTGGTGCCCGCGTTCAACATTGCCGGGGCCATTACCTTCAAGAAAGCCTTGGCACAAGGGCGCAACAATGAGCTACGCAAGGTCAATATTACCCACGATGATCTTGCGTTTCTGCAGTACACAGGTGGTACCACCGGTGTGGCCAAAGGCGCCATGTTGACTCATGGCAATATTGTGGCCAACTTGCAGCAGGCTTCGGCCTGGCTGAACCAGGACATCGAAGAGGGCAAGGAAATTGCGATTACTGCGCTGCCGATGTACCACATCTTTTGTCTGACAGCGAACATTCTGGTGTTCATCAAGGTGGGCGGGCATTGCCTGCTGATCACCGATCCACGCAATATGAAAACCTTTGTGAAAACTTTGGGCGCAGTGCCTTTCACGGCTTTGACCGGCGTGAATACCCTGTTCAATGGCCTGTTGAATACGCCTGGGTTCGAGCAGGTTGATTTTTCGCATGTGAAGCTGGTGCTGGGTGGTGGCGCTGCCATTGAGCCCGCCGTGGCCGACCGGTGGAAGAAAGTGACAGGCACCAGGCTGTCCGAGGCCTATGGTTTAACCGAGGCTTCGCCGGCCGTGTGTATCAATCCTTTACACGAGGAGTACAACGGATCGATTGGTTTGCCTGTGCCATCCACAGAAGTCACGATTCGCGACGACGATTTCAATGAGTTGCCGGTTGGGCAGGAAGGCGAATTGTGTGTGAAAGGCCCGCAGGTCATGCGCGGTTACTGGAACAAGCCACGCGAAACTGCTGAAATTCTGACGCAGGATGGCTGGTTAAAGACCGGCGACATCGCCTACATGGATGAAAACGGCTACTTTTACATCACCGATCGCAAGAAGGACATGATTCTGGTCTCGGGCTTCAATGTGTACCCCAAAGAGATTGAGGCCGTGGCAACGCTGCTTGGCGGTATTTTTGAAGCAGCTGCTGTTGGTGTACCCGACAGCAAAACCGGTGAGGCCGTGAAGCTGTTTGTGGTTAAAAAAGACCCGGATCTAACGGCGGAGCAGGTCATTGAACACTGTCGTAAACACATGACGGCTTACAAAATTCCACGTCACGTGGAATTCATGAAAGAGCTGCCCAAAAGCCCGGTTGGCAAAGTATTGCGCCGAGAGCTTCGCGACATGGAAAAAAAGCGCTTGCAAGACCAAGACAGCTGATTTTCTGCGTTTTTAGCAGGCAACTACTACCCAACGTTGCCTGTTCCTGAAAAACCCACTATAATTTCGGGTTACCTGCTGCTGCACCACGGGGGTGCGGCGGCTTTTCCAATTGTGGAAAATCCATAGGAGTTAATCAATGCGTCACTATGAAATTGCTTTCATCGTGCATCCCGACCAAAGCGAGCAAGTGCCTGCCATGGTTGAGAAGTATCGTGGAACCATCGAAGCCAACGGCGGCAAAGTACACCGCCACGAAGATTGGGGTCGCCGTCAATTGGCCTACCCAATCCAGAAACTGGCCAAAGCACACTATGTGTTGTTGAACATTGAATGCAGTCAGGAAGTTCTTGAAGAACTGGAAACCGCATTCAAATTCAACGATGCCGTACTGCGTCACTTGACAGTGAAGATGAAAAAAGCTGAAACAGCTCCTTCTCCAATGATGAAGGAAGTTCAGCGTGAGCAAGAGCGCAAAGCTGCTTCTGCCACCGCGTCTGCAAGCGATGACAGTTCCGATTCAGACGAGGGTGACGACGAGTAAATCGTCTTCGCACAACACTGAATCAATGAATCAGGAGGAAGCAGCGGAAAATCCAAACAAGTTTGGGGAAGCGGGAAAAGCTGGTGAGAATCAGTTCAACCTGACCGCCATATTGGTTGCAAAATCAATATTGCGATACACCCCGGCAGGTTTACCCATTTGCGAATTTGAGCTTGAACACGAAAGTGAGCAACTTGAAGCCAGCAAGCCAAGAATGGTGAAGTGCACAGTTTCAGCGGTCGCGCTGGGTGTGGCAGCCAACCAAGTCAACGGCCTGGAAGTGGGGAGCCTGAAAAACTGGTCCGGTTTTATAGCGCTTCGTTCGCACAAATCAAAAAGTCTTCGATTCCATGTTTGCGCAGTGCGCGAATGTTGAAGACTTGAAATAGTTGGAGAATATTATGGCTTTTGGTCGTAAAAATGATCGCAAGGGACGTCGTCCACAACAGAACCCCTTGTTCAAGCGCAAGAAGTTTTGCCGCTTCACAGTGGGCAAGGTAGAGCAAATCGATTACAAAGACATCGACACGCTCAAGGATTTCATCAGCGAAAACGGCAAGATCATGCCCGCTCGTATCACTGGTACCAAGGCGAACTATCAGCGCCAGTTGGACACAGCGATCAAGCGCGCACGTTTCCTGGCTTTGCTGCCTTACACCGACAACCACTAAGCAGTACGGGAGAACACCATGCAAGTAATTCTTCTTGAGAAAATGCCCAATTTGGGTCAACTGGGTGACGTGGTTCGCGTAAAAGACGGCTACGCACGTAACTTCCTGATTCCTTATGGCAAAGCCAAGCGCGCCACAGAATCAGCAATCGCTGAATTCCAGGCACGCCGTGCCGAACTGGAAAAAGCAGCTGCTGAGAAGCTGACTGTTGCCCAGGCCTTGGGCGCGAAGTTGAGCGCGACAACTGTTCAACTGAGCGAAAAAGCTGCTGTGGATGGTCGTTTGTTTGGTTCTGTAACCAACCACGACATCGCCGCTGCCTTGAACGCTTCTGGCTTGAAAGTTGAAAAAGCACAAGTACGCATGCCCAACGGTGCGCTGAAAATTGCTGGCGAGCACACTGTGACTGTTGCCCTGCACCCCGACGTGGTTGTAGACGTGAAAGTAGTTGTGGCTGGCGAAGCTGCTTAAGTAATAAGTTAAGGCAAGTCTTAGGTTTTAGGGCGAATAAGATCCAAGGGTTTGACCGCATTCGGTTATACTTTTTGGTCTGCCTGAACCCACAAAAAAGGTCACCTCAGGGTGGCCTTTTTCTATTGCGAAACTATGTCCGAGAATCGACTTACAGAACAAGAAATGACTGGCTTGCGTGTTCCGCCCCACTCGCTTGAATCAGAGCAATCGGTGGTGGGCGGTCTGCTGCTGGACAACCAGGCCTGGGACAAAATCGGGGATGTGATTCGTGCCGACGATTTTTACCGCTATGATCATCGCGTTATTTTTGAGCACATTGCCAAGCTGATTGACGGCTCCAAACCGGCTGACGTCATCACTGTCTATGAATCGCTGCAGTCTTCCGGCAAGGCCGAAGACGTAGGCGGACTGGCCTATCTGAACACCTTGGCCACCAACACGCCCTCGGCGGCCAACATTCGCCGCTACGCAGAAATTGTGCGCGATCGCGCCGTGCTGCGTAGGCTGATTACGATCAGCGACGACATTGCGACCACTGCGCTCAACCCGCAGGGCAAAGACACCAAAACCATTCTCGATGAGGCTGAAAGCAAGATTTTCAAGATCGCTGAAGATGGCGCGCGAGGTGCTGGGGGCTTTCAAGACCTTCAGCCTGTGCTCAGTAAAGTGGTGGAGAGAATTGATGAACTGTATCATCGCGACAGCACCAGTGACATCACCGGTATTTCTACTGGTTTCGTAGACCTTGATGGCAAAACATCAGGCTTGCAGCCCGGTGACTTGATTATTGTGGCTGGAAGACCCTCAATGGGGAAGACAGCATTCAGCTTGAACATCGGCGAACACGTGGCTGTAGAAGAGGGTCATGCAGTGGCTGTGTTCTCCATGGAAATGGGCGCCACCCAATTGGCGATGCGTTTGTTGGGTTCCGTTGGTCGTTTGGATCAACACCGCCTAAGAACCGGGCGATTGACGGATGAAGATTGGCCACGACTGACCTACGCAGTCGAGAAGATGCAGAATGCGCAATTGTTTATTGATGAAACGCCCGCCTTGTCGTCCATGGAAGTGCGCGCCCGTTGCCGTCGCTTGGCACGCCAATGTGGTCAGCTTGGTTTGGTGATCATCGACTATTTGCAATTGATGGGCTCTTCCTCTCCTGGGGAAAACCGTGCCACCGAGATTTCAGAAATTTCACGTTCATTGAAAGGTTTGGCGAAAGAATTGAATTGCCCGGTCATCGCACTTTCGCAGTTGAACCGCTCGCTGGAACAGCGACCAAACAAGCGCCCGGTGATGAGTGACTTGCGGGAATCAGGCGCGATTGAACAAGATGCTGACGTTATTTTGTTTATTTACCGCGATGAGGTTTACAACCCCGATTCACCCGACAAAGGCACGGCTGAAATTATTATCGGCAAGCAGCGTAACGGACCTATTGGTACGGTGCGCGTAACCTTCCTGGGTATGTACACCAAGTTTGAGAACTACGCAGGGATGCAGCCCGAGGGCGATTAAGGCTTCTTGTGACATCCGAGCTTTGGTCGGTTTGAATGCCATATCACCCCGCCTGAAGCAAGGCGTTGCGACTTCGCGAATGCATTAATAGGGCATGCAATTTCTTACATGCCCATCAATACGTCAAAGGTTATCTGACGCAAAATCAGCCAACCTTGAACGCTCACCACGCTGCAGTGTGATGTGTCCCGCATGTGGCCAGCCCTTGAAGCGATCCACCACATAGGTAAGGCCTGAAGAACCCTCGGTCAGGTATGGCGTATCGATCTGCGCCAGGTTACCCAGACAAATTACCTTTGTGCCGGGGCCTGCCCGGGTAATCAGGGTTTTCATTTGTTTGGGGGACAGGTTTTGCGCTTCATCAATAATCAAAAACTTGTTGATGAACGTACGGCCGCGCATGAAGTTCATCGACTTAATCCGGATCTTTGTGCGGATCAAATCGGTGGTCGCCGAACGGCCCCAATCGCCACTGCTGGGGTCGGGTTTGTTGAGCACTTCCAGATTGTCTTCAAATGCGCCCATCCAGGGGGCCATTTTTTCCTCTTCTGTACCCGGCAAGAAGCCAATGTCTTCACCCACCGGTACAGTGGCACGGGTCACAATAATTTCGGAGTACTGTTTACTTTCAAGTACTTGCGACAAACCTGCGGCCAAGGCCAGCAGGGTTTTGCCGGTGCCGGCCTGGCCCAACAGGGTTACGAAATCGCATTCTGGGTTCATCAACAGGTTCAGCGCGAAGTTTTGTTCGCGGTTGCGCGCAGTAATGCCCCACACGCTGTTTTTGTTGTGACTGAAGTCGCGCAGTGTTTTCAGCACGGCGGTGCGGCCGCTTACTTCAAGCACCTGAGCGATCAGTGGAATGCCAGTTTCGCAATACACAAACTGGTTCACCATCATGTCTTTCACGGCGGGACCGCTGATGCGGTAGAAGGTACTGCCACCTTGCTGCCAGCTTTCAATGCCTTTGCTGTTCTTTTCCCAGAAGTCCGAGGGCAATTCCATGATGCCTGAGTACAGCAGGTCACGGTCTTCCAACACCTGGTCATTGAAGTAATCTTCGGCCAGCAAACCCAGGGCGCGGGCCTTGATGCGCATGTTGATGTCTTTGGAAACCAACGCCACTTCGCGTTCAGGGTGTAGTTTGCTCAGCGCAAACACCACACCCAAAATTTGATTGTCGGCTTTGCCCACTGGCAGTGTCTTGGGCAGTTCGGCAGACAGCTCGGTGGTTTGAACCAGCAGGCG
Source organism: Limnobacter sp. UBA3528 (assembly GCF_002377005.1). Taxonomy (NCBI): domain Bacteria; kingdom Pseudomonadati; phylum Pseudomonadota; class Betaproteobacteria; order Burkholderiales; family Burkholderiaceae; genus Limnobacter; species Limnobacter sp. UBA3528. The sequence continues at coordinate 187,800 of NZ_DFOZ01000031.1, forward strand.
ACCCAAAGCGTCCACATTGCCCAAACGGTCTAGTGCCACACCTTTTTCGATGTCCTCGATGTTCTCCATCAAGGCGTCCAGCGAACGGCTTACTTGCCGTGCGTGGCGGGCTACTTCGGACATGCCTTTCTTGTGGTTATCCAGTTCTTCAAGCGTAATCAACGGTAAAAACACGTCGTGCTCTTCGAAGCGGAACAGCGATGTGGGATCGTGCATCAACACGTTGGTGTCGAGTACGAAAATCTTTTTGCCGGTCAAAGAAACCTGGCGCTTGCTTTTGGCGATTGGCGTGGCAGTGGGCTTGCGCGCCTTGCCCGAAGCCGCAGCCGGTATGTTTCGTGTGCGGTTTGTTTCGGGTGCTTTCGCAGTCACTGTGTTATCTGCGGCCAAAGTCAAAGGTGCTTTGCCTGCCGAAGATGCGTTGTCTGAAACTTCTGTTTTCTTGGTCGGCTTTCTGGGTTTGGGCGCCGTGATTGGAGGAATTTCGTTCAGTGTGGTTGCGGGTTTGCTGGGTTCTTTGGGAAGTGGCATTGTCAACGATCTGAAGTAAGAAGCTCATAAATCGCGCGGGGTCGTCACTCCTGCGCCCGTGGAGATATTAGTCCCCGATTGTGCGTACAAAGTCAAGCACAGCTTGCGCATGGCCCGGCACCTTCAAGCCGCGCCACTCCTGCACAAGAATGCCTTTCTTGTTGATTACAAAGGTACTTCTTTCAACGCCACGCACTTGTTTTCCGTACATGTTTTTCATTTTCATCACGTCGAAAATTGTGCATACCTTCTCGTCCGGATCTGAAATCAATTCAAACGGCATTTCCAGTTTGGCTTTGAAGTTTTCATGCGATTTCATGGAATCGCGTGAAACACCAAAAACAAGGCAGTCAGCTTTTAAAAACTCGGGGTGTAGGTCGCGAAAGTTTTCGCCCTCGGTGGTGCAGCCTGGCGTGCTGTCTTTGGGATAAAAGTAAATGACCAGGTTTTTGCCAGCGTGGGCTGACAGGGTAAAATCGGCGCCGCCTGTGCAAGCTGCTGAAAAATCAGGCACTTTGCTGTTAACTTCAAGTGACACGGTACTGCTCCCTGAGGTGTGTTGTTTGTGCGTGTGAGATTCAGTATAACCACAGCTTTTGACAGCAAAATGCAGGGAGTGTCAGGAACGCGCCAAAAGCGCCACACCCAGTACGATCACCCCGATTGCCACCCAGCGTTGCAGGCTGACGGGTTCATTCAAAAAATATTGTGCCGCAAAGGCGTTGATCACATACCCAATTGCCAGCATGGGGTACGCCAGCGTGACGTCGACTCGCGACAGCGCCATCAGCCAAATGAGCAGTGAAAATCCGTAGCAAAACAGCCCCAGAATCATTGGCCACTGAAGAAACAGGGCCGACATGGCACCCAGGCTAAGCGCACTGGATGCCTCGATCACCCCCACTTTGTTGGTGGCCATTTTCAACAACAGTTGGGCCAGTGCATTCAAAATGACGCCCGAGAGCACCAGCATTGCAGCGTAGGTGGTCATAGCAGAATCGCGGCAATCACATGCCGGCCCTCACCGATCAAAATATTGTAGGTGCGGCAGGCAGCCTGGCTGTCCATGTATTCGACCGGGCAGCGCTTGTTGGCAAAAAACTTGCGAATGTCCATGCCAGGAAACACCTGTTTGGCGCCCGTGCCTATTAGCAGCACTTCCATGCTTTCAGGGCACTGCGTGTATAGCCACTCGCAGTGGGCCAATTCCAGTGGGCCCGAGCCCGTGTTTTCCCAAATTCTGGGGGTGAAATCGGTGCCGAACACCACGCTTTCAGTTTGAAGCCTGCCGCTGATCACGACACCTTCTTCGTCATACCGCTGAACGACGAATTGATTGTCGAGCGATTCAGGTTGAAATTTCATTCGAAAGATGCTCCAGGATGGGGCCAAAGCCTAGCAGGCACTGGCCTAAACGGTTAAATTATAAGACTTTGCGCGAGCAAAAGAATAAGCACATTAATAACCACCACAACAATCCACACACAGGTCGACATGAAACCCATTCTCAAATCTGCCAAGCTGGCCAATGTTTGCTACGACATCCGCGGACCGGTGATGCAGCGAGCGCGCCAGTTGGAAGAGGAAGGGCACCGAATCCTGAAGCTGAACATCGGTAATCTGGCTCCCTTCGGTTTCGAGGCGCCCGATGAAGTTCGGCAAGACGTAATCATGAACCTGGGCGACGCCTCGGGCTACAGTGATAGCAAAGGTTTGTTTGCTGCGCGCAAGGCCATCATGCATTACACCCAGCAAAAGAAAATCAAGGGTGTAACGCTCGACGACATCATAGTGGGCAACGGTGTGTCCGAGCTGATCGTGATGAGCATGCAGGGCTTGCTGAACAACGGCGACGAAGTGCTGGTGCCCGCGCCTGATTACCCTTTGTGGACCGCCGCTGTGAGTATTTCCGGTGGCACGCCACGCCATTATCTGTGCGATGAGCAAAGCGACTGGTATCCCGATACTAAGCACCTGCGTAGCCTGATCAATGAAAAAACCAAGGCCATGGTGATCATCAACCCCAACAACCCCACGGGTGCTTTGTACCCCGAGGAGGTGTTGCAAGAGCTGGTGCAAATCGCCCGTGAACACCAACTGATCATTTTTGCAGACGAAATCTACGACAAAATGTTGTACGACGGTGCCGAGCACACGTCCATCGCGTCGTTGGCCGACGATGTGCTGTTTATCACCATGAATGGCTTGTCCAAAAACTACCGTGCCTGTGGTTACCGGGCTGGGTGGATGGTTATTTCTGGCGACAAACGCCACGCCACAGATTACATCGACGGCCTGGGCATCATGGCCTCCATGCGTCTGTGTGCTAACGTGCCAGGGCAGTACGCCATCCAAACTTCGCTGGGTGGCTACCAAAGCATCAACGATTTGGTGGGTCCCGGTGGGCGCCTTACCCGTCAGCGTGATCTGGCTTACGACCTGATGACTTCCATTCCCGGCGTTACCTGCGTGAAGCCAAAGGCTGCTCTGTACCTATTCCCGCGGCTAGATCCAAAAATTTACCCCATCAAGAATGACCAGCGCTTTGTGCTGGAGTTGTTGGAGGCTGAAAAGGTGCTGGTGGTGCAGGGCACGGGCTTTAATTGGATTAATCCGGATCATTTCCGGGTGGTTTTCCTACCCAACACCGATGATTTGACGGACGCAGTTGGTAGAATTGCACGCTTCCTGGAAAGTTATCGAAAACAACACCTTGGCTGATTTAAAAATGAACAAACCTCTACGAGTGGCCCTACTGGGTTTGGGTACTGTCGGTTCCGGCACTTTCAATGTGCTGAAAGACAATGCGAGTGAAATTGAACGCCGTGTGGGGTTTCCCATTCAGATCAAAGTCATCGCTGACCTGAACACTGAAAAAGCCCGTGAACTGGCTGGCCCAGGCGTTGAGGTGCTGGGTGACGCGTTTGAAGCGGTCAAGCGCGACGACATCGATGTGGTGGTCGAACTGATTGGCGGCTACACCATTGCGAAGCAACTGGTACTGGCTGCGATTAATGCTGGCAAGCATGTGGTTACGGCCAACAAGGCTTTGCTGGCAGTGCATGGCGATGAAATTTTTGCAGCGGCTGAAGCCAACAACGTGATGGTGGCTTTTGAAGCGGCCGTCGCCGGTGGCATACCGGTCATCAAGGCTGTCAAGGAAGGTTTGGCCGCCAATAAAATCGAATATGTGGCTGGCATTATCAACGGCACTTGCAACTTCATTTTGTCGGAAATGCGGGACAAAGGCCTGCCTTTTGCTGAAGTGCTGGCGCAAGCCCAGGCGTTTGGCTATGCCGAAGCGGACCCCACTTTTGACATTGAAGGGGTGGATGCCGCCCACAAGATCAGCCTGCTGAGTTCACTGGCTTTTGGCGTGCCCGTGCAGTTTGAGAAAGCTTACATTGAAGGCATTACCAAGCTGACCAAAGAAGACATTCAGTTTGCTGAGCAACTGGGCTACCGCGTGAAATTGTTGGGCATCGCCAAACGTACTGATCAAGGTGTTGAGTTGCGCGTGCACCCAACCCTGATTCCCGGCAAGCGCCTGATCGCCAATGTGGAAGGTGTCATGAATGCGGTGTTGGTGAAAGCCAATGCGGTGGGCCCAACCCTGTACTACGGCGCTGGCGCTGGCAGTTTACCGACGGCCTCGGCGGTGGTTGCCGACTTGATCGAAATTGCACGCTCAAGCCAAGCCCCTTTGGCCAGCCGTGTGCCGGTTCTGGCTTTCCAGAAAGCGGGCATTCAAAACCTTGAAGTGTTGCCCATGGAAAAGGTGGTTACGGCCTTCTACCTGCGCTTGGCTGTGGACGACAAGCCCGGCGTTTTGGCCGAAGTCACCCGTTTGCTGGCTGACAATCAAATCTCAATTGAAGCCATGATTCAACGCCAGGCCACCAGCGAAAAAGAAACCGCTGAAATTGTGTTGTTGACCCACCGCTGTGTGGAAGGTGATGTGAACAAGGCCATCGCCAAGATCGAGGCTTTGGACAGCGTGCATGGCCCCTTGACCCGAATTCGCGTAGAGGACTTGAGCTGAAATGAAATACTTCAGCAGCCGTGGGGGCATGGAACCCCAAGATTTTTCTGAAATTTTGCTGGAAGGTTTGGCTCCCGATGGTGGCCTGGCCGTGCCCGAGTTTTATCCGCAAGTGGCTTTGCATGTGTTGGAAAGCTGGAAGACTCTGAGCTATGGTGAACTGGCATTCGAGGTGTTGAAGCCTTATGCCACTGACATTCCTGAAGCCGACCTGAAAGCGCTGACCACCAAAACCTACACCAAGGCGGTGTATGGCACAGAAGAAATTACGCCAGTGCGCGAGCTGTTCGATGGCATGAAGGTCTTGGAGCTTTCCAATGGCCCCACACTGGCCTTTAAAGACATGGCCATGCAATTGCTGGGAAACTTGTTTGAATACCAGCTGGCTCGCACCAACCGTGAATTGAATATCTTGGGCGCGACCAGTGGTGACACCGGTTCTGCTGCTGAATACGCCATGCGCGGCAAGAAGGGTGTGCGCGTGTTCATGCTCAGCCCCTTGGGCAAAATGAGTGCATTTCAGCGCGCCCAAATGTACAGCCTGCAAGACCCGAATATCTTCAACATTGCGATTGAAGGCCTCTTTGATGATTGCCAGGACATTGTGAAGGCAGTCAGCGAAGACCTTGAATACAAGGCACGCCAGAAAATTGGTACGGTGAACTCGATCAACTGGGGCCGCATTTCCGCCCAGGTGGTTTATTACTTTAATGCCTACCTTCGCACTGCCGAGAAAATTGGCGATCCGGTTAGTTTTGCAGTGCCATCAGGTAACTTTGGCAATGTCTTGGCTGGTCATATTGCACGTCAAATGGGTTTGCCCATTCGCAAGCTGATTGTGGCCACCAACGAAAACAATGTGCTGGATGAATTCTTTAAAACCGGTGTTTACCGGCCAAGAAAGTCGGCTGAAACGTACATCACTTCCAGCCCATCCATGGACATTTCCAAAGCCTCGAACTTCGAGCGCTTTGTCTATGACCTGTTGGGCCGCGACCCCAAGGCCTTGAAAGCCCTGTGGCAAGATTTGGCAGCCAACGGTCAGTTCGATCTTTCCGAAGACCCACGTTTCAAGCGGGTTGAGGAAGACTTTGGTTTTCAGTCAGGTTCTTCGAACCATCAAAATCGTCTGGACACCATCAAGGAAGTTTTTGCCCGCACGGGTACCTTGATTGATACCCACACGGCCGACGCTGTGAAAGTGGCGCGAAATCTGGTGGAGCCCGGCGTACCCATGGTGATTCTTGAGACCGCCCTGGCGGTGAAGTTTGCCGAAACCATTGAAGAAGCCACGGGACAAACACCTCCGGTGCCCGCGCAGTTTCAGGGCATCGAAAAGTTGCCACAGCGGGTCGTTGAAATGCCTATATCCGTGGAGCAGGTCAAGGCTTTTATTGCCGAGAACACCGGGCTTTAAGCGAGATAAGCTTGGTTTTCAAACAATCGTTTGCCTGCAAGTAATAGGGTTTACCTAACTTGCAGGTCAAAGCGGAATCATGAACAATGGCAGGGTTAAGTAACACCCCATGAAGCCACTGTTTTGACCTCTCAATCCAACACTGTTGACCTCCCTCAAGTTGCCACAGGCCAAGGCATAGATGCCCAGCCCAGAAAGGGTTTGTCCGCACTGGCGGTAGATGATGAGCCCGGCATGCGTCATTTTCTGGAAAAGGCGCTGGAGACACGTTTTGCCCGTGTAGACACTGCCGGTTCTGTTGAAATGGCCCAAGCCTTGTTCGACAGCCATGACTACAGCACGGTGGTGCTGGATGTGAGCCTGCCTGGAAAAAGCGGTCTGCAATGGTTGAACGAGTTGCGCCAAGGTGGTTATGAGGGCGACGTGATCCTGATTACCGGCTACGCTGACATGGACACTGCGATTGGCGCGTTGCGAGCAGGTGCGCAAGATTTTCTGCAAAAACCATTTCGGATTGACCAGCTTTGGTATGCACTTGATCGCGCCGCAGATCAAAATCGTTTAAAGCGTGAAAACTTTGTATTGAAGAGGGCCGTATCTAACCTGCAGCAAAACGAGCAGGTGATGGTGGGTGAAAGCCCGATCGTGCGTCAGCTTCGAAAGCTCGTGGCCAAGGTGGCCCCCACCGACTCAACCGTCTTGCTCACCGGCGAATCTGGCTCAGGCAAAGAAGTGTTGGCGCGAACGCTACATGGAATGAGCTTGCGCAGCGAACGTCCTTTTGTGCCGATTAACTGTGGGGCCATTTCCCCGGAATTGATTGAAAGCGAGTTATTTGGTCATGCCAAGGGTGCATTCACGGGTGCCAATGAGTCCCATCAGGGCTTGTTCTACTATGCGCAAGGTGGCACCTTGTTTCTCGACGAAATTGGCGAGTTGCCGCTCAGCATGCAAACCAAGTTGTTGCGCGTTCTTGAAGACCGGCGAATTCGCCCAGTGGGCAGTACCAAGGAGGTGGATGTAGACGTTCGCATCGTGGCTGCCACCAACGTGAATCTGGATGTTGAGGTAAAGCGTGGACGCTTCCGGCAAGACTTGTATTATCGCTTGCAGGTCATGCCGATTGAAATGCCACCATTGCGTAGCCGCCCCGAAGACATTGAGCTTTTGGCCAACTATTTCATTAAGGTGTTTGCCAAAAAGCTACGCATCGATCCCTTAAAAATAAGCCCGGATATGTTGGCTCGTCTTCAAGCGTACGAATGGCCAGGTAACGTGCGAGAGCTACGTAACTTCATTGAGCGCTCATTGATTTTGGGTTATTTCCCCAAAGAAGATTTGCCTTTGAATTTGGATCTCGATGAGCGGGAGCACACCGCCGAGGACCCTCAGAACGAGTCGCTTGAACAAGTTGAAAAGACCCACATTCTTCGTGTACTGAATGCCTGCAGTGGCAATAAATCCGAGGCAGCACGCCGCTTGGGCGTGTCCCGAAAAACGCTTGAACGAAAGTGCATGGCGTGGAGCCAAGAATAGGTCAGCGGCCGTTTCCGCCTCGCGGGCATTTTTGGCCCAGCCACTGGACTGTTAAAACCAAACTGGTTGTTACAGCCTGTATTCCTTTGCTGGTCCTGATTCCAATTGTGGCCATGCTGGTGTGGTCGGCTGGGCAGGCCGCTTATACGAAAATTCTGATTTCAAAAGTGCGCAGTGATTTGGTGCTTGCGCAGCAAGAGTTCACCGATGTGCAGGAGAGTAGATCACAGGCTTTGAAAGCATGGTCTGAAAGCGCTTACCTTCGAAGTTTGCTGAGTCAGCGGGGCGGTAAGCTGAACAACAAAGACTTGCAGGCCCAAGCTGAGCGACTCGGTTTTGCTTACTTGCGTTTGATCAGTCCAACCGGAATGGTGTTGAGTTCGTTTCCCTCACGCTTGCCGTACATGCTTGATCCTGAGGTGCAAAAGTCGGTGAAGTTTCGTGAGTCGGGCAGTTACACCGTATTGTTGTCGAATAAAGAGCTGATGGATATCTCGCCTGATCTAGCCTCTCGCGCTGTTCAAGCGATCATTCCCACATCCAACGCCACGCCATCACCCAAAAGTGCTGAAGATCGTGGCTTGGTCGTTCAGGTTTTGCAACCTGTGTTTAACGATGGAAACATGTTGGGTTACCTGGAGGGCGGGCTGCTGTTAAACGGCAACCTGGGCTTGGTGGATGAAATCAATAACCTGATTTATTCGCCGAATACTTTGCTGGAGGGTTCCATTGGCACTACCACCATTTTTCTGGAGGATGTGCGCGTGGCGACTACAGTTCGTCGCGACGGCGAATCGCGTGCGCTGGGCACTCGAGTGTCCGATGTGGTTCGGCAAAGCGTCTTGGGCCGTGGAGAGGTATGGCTGGAGCGCGCATTTGTCGTGAACGACTGGTACGTAGCCGCTTACGCGCCGCTGCTTAGCCCGGAAGGTGCCCGAATCGGTATGTTCTATGTGGGTTTTTTGGAGGCCCCCTATGCCAACATAAAAACCCAGTTGCTCATTTTGTTTTTGTTGGCTGTGGGCACCGCCATGGTGTTGGGCGCCATGATGGTGGTGCGTTTGACATCCGGAATTTTTTATCCCCTTCGCCGCATGAATTACATCATGAGCCTGCAGGAACGTGGAGATACTGCAGCCCGAGTGGGTGATCTTCGCCGTGAAGACGAATTTGCTGACCTTGCCAATCATTTTGATGCCTTGCTGGATCAGTTGGATGCACGACGCAGCGAACTACTTGGATTGAATGAGCAACTGGATGAGCGAGTACGGCAGCGAACCGCCGACTTGCAGGCCGCCAATCAAAAACTGCATCAGGCGGTGGAGCAGTTGTTGGCCTCAGAAAAGCTGGCAGCCTTGGGGCAATTGACTGCCGGTATTGCGCATGAATTCAACAATCCGTTGGCAATTATGATGGGGCATCTGGATTTGATCCGAATGACCTTGAACGATCCAGAAAGCCTGAAAACGGTGCGTTTGCTGGATGAGCAAGTACACCGCATGCGTAATATCGTACAAAAGCTGCTGCAGTTTTGCCGGCCAGATGAATACGCTTCCTATACCGAAGAAATCAATGTCAATGAAATCATTCAGGACAGCATTTTGTTTGTTCGGAATGAAATTGACATGGCCCGTGCGCAATTGAAGTTTGATTTCTCGGCACAACAAACCGTTCAAATCAGCAAAACTGAATTGCAGCAAGTCATGGTGAATTTGTTGATCAATGCAACCCATGCTCTGGAAGGACAGTTCGATGCGCAGTTTGCCGCATTGAACGAGGGCCCCACCATTTCAATAAAAACTGCCGACGTTCGTCTAAGTGACGGTCAGCCCGCAGTGCAGATTCTGGTGCAAAACAACGGCGAAGCAATTCCCCCGGATCGTCTGCAGCTTATTTTTAAAATGTTTTACACCAGCAAACAGGCGGGTCGCGGAACAGGTCTGGGTCTGCCTGTGTCGCGTATGCTGGTACAACGTTATGGCGGTGATTTGTGGGCCACAAGCCCGGTAGTGCCGGAAGTTGAGCCACAATTCGGTGCATGTTTTGAAATTGTATTGCGTTGCAAGGCTCGCCCGTCCGCAGATATTTTGAAAGAAACAGGTCAACAACTTTTGTTGATTGAAAAGCAACTGTCAGAAGGAAACTGAAGTGCCCAAGGTGTTTGGCTTTGCCGGATTCTCCGGCGTGGGTAAAACCACATTGATTGAACAGCTTTTGCCTATTTTGATTGGCGAGGGCGTCCGGGTGTCTGTCATTAAACACGCGCATCATGATTTTGACATCGACCGGCCCGGCAAAGACTCCTACAGACATCGAGAAGCGGGTGCCTATGAAGTACTGATTACCGCGAACAAACGTTGGGTGTTAATGCACGAGTTGCGCAACGAAGAGGAGCCTACACTCGATGAGCAACTTGAAAAACTGTCGCCTTGTGACCTGGTTATTGTTGAAGGATTTAAGCGGGCAGATATTCCTAAAATTGAAATTTGGCGCGAGGCCAATGGCAAGCCGATGTTGTATCCTCAAGACCCGAACATTATTGCGGTCGCCTGCGACAATGAAATTGAATGCCGCGGCTTGCCAGTGCTTCCCTTGAATGACCCGGCATCGATTGCGAAATTTATATTGAAATGGTTTGTGAATGATTGATTTGAATGATCTGCTTGAGCAGGTGTGGCCGATTGCCGCCCAGCAGGCAACACCGACTGAGTACGTCAGTTTGAACATTGCGCTTAACCGGGTTTTGGCGCAGGACATTCTCTCCAGTTTGAATGTACCGCAACACGACAACAGTGGTATGGATGGGTATGCGGTTCGTCGTGCGGATATTCAGCCTTCCTCATGCTATCAGGTGTCACAACGTGTGCCGGCGGGTGCCTCACCCCAGCCCTTGCAGCCCGGTACCGTGGCGCGAATATTTACCGGTGCGCCAATTCCGCCCGGCGCAGATTCCGTGGTGATGCAGGAAGATGTTGTGGTGAATGACGAAGCCAGCGTAACGTTCAACGCCACGCCAAGGCTTGGGCAGTGGGTACGGCGAACTGGCGAAGACATTGCCACAGGGCAGGTGGTATTGGCCAAAGGCACCCGCCTGGATGCGATTCACGTGGGTTTGCTCGCTTCGATTGGTGTATCAACCGTGTTGGTTAGCAAGCGCCTGAAAGTGGGGGTCATGGTTACTGGCAGCGAGCTTCAAAGTCCCGGTCAGGTTTTACAGCCCGGTCAAATTTACAATTCCAACGAGTATGTGTGGTGCGGTCTTCTTGAATCGATGAATGTTGAGGTGCGCTCAGTGGGTATCGTTCCTGACAACCTCGAGGCCACATGCACTGCGTTTCAGTCCTTGGCCGATTGCGATGCTGTCATCAGCTCGGGTGGGGTGTCGGTGGGCGAAGAAGACCACGTGAAACCGGCGATTGAGAAAGTAGGGCAGTTGCGCTCATGGAAAGTGGCGATGAAGCCCGGCAAGCCGATTGCATTTGGCCACATCAATCGCCCGGGTGGCGGGCAAAGCTGGTTTTTCGGATTGCCTGGTAACCCGGTGTCCAGCGCTGTTGCTTTTCAATTGATTGTGAAGCCTTTTTTGGGTTTGCTGGAAGGGCAAACTCGAGAAAAAGTCGATTGGCGTTCGCGCACAAGAAAGGTTCAGGCCGAATTTGCCTGGCCTACGCCTGATTCTCGCCGAGAGGAGTTTTTACGCGCAGATGTACAATCGGACAAAGCAAAATTATTTGAAAACCAGAGCTCGGGTGTATTAACCTCGCTGGCCAGATCCACCGGCTTGATCCGGCTGGCCAAAGGACAGCGAGTCAACCCGGGTGACTGGGTTGATTACGTGGCGTATCAGGATTTGATGAGATGAAAGTAAAAGTGCGGTTTTTTGCCAGTTTGAAAGAACAGTTAGGGCAAGACAGCTTAGAGGTAAATGCGGCGTTTTCACCAGCAACCGTGGCGGGTTTGCGTGCGCATTTGTGCGCCGAGTATCCTGGTTTTGCCAAGGCCATTGCCGAGGTCGGGCGTCTGCGTGCCGCTGTTGATCAAGATATGGCTGACGATGAAACACCAGTGGGCGAGCAGGCTGAAGTCGCTTTTTTCCCGCCGGTGACAGGGGGGTAAAATGAAACGTTCCAAGGTGTTGGTTCAAGAGGCAGACTTTGATGTGACCGAAGAAATTCGTTGGCTTCGCCAGGGTTTGCCCGAAATTGGTGCAGTGGCTACCTTCATTGGCACCGTACGCGACATCAACGAAAACAGCGCTGTAAGTGCCATGACACTGGAACATTATCCGGGCATGACTGAAAAAGCCCTTGAAAATATTCTGCAGGTGGCTGATGCGCGGTTCGACATTACCTCGGCGATGATCATTCACCGTGTAGGCCCCCTGTATCCCGAGGATCAAATCGTGTTTGCCGCGGCCACCAGCGAACATCGTCAGCAGGCCTTTCTGGCTTGCGAGTTCATGATGGACTATCTGAAAACCGAGGCCCCTTTCTGGAAAAAAGAGGACACGCCTGAGGGCTCTCGCTGGGTGTCGGCTCGCGACAGCGACGACTCTGCCAAAGAGCGTTGGGAGCAAGCCCAGTGAATGCGTTTAATGCACTTGCAGTATTTATAGGGGCTGGCTTGGGCGGAGTGGGGCGGTATGGGCTTGGCCTGTTGTTGGTTCAGCCCGCGTGGTTGCCGTTTCAAATAGGCACTTTAATGGTCAACCTGATTGGTGGTTTTGTCGCGGGTGTGTTGTTTTCAGTGTTGGGGCCAGCTTGGCTGAAGGCTAATCCGCTCGGACTCTTTCTGATGACAGGCGTATTGGGTGGGTTAACCACGTTCTCCGCCTTCACCGCCGAAGGAGCCAATCTGCTATTGGACAAGCCCCTGCTGGCTCTGGGTCATGCCCTCGTTCATGTGTTGGGTTGTCTGGCTGCATTCTTGTTGGCCGGAAAGTTGTTTGGTCTTTTCGGCCAATAAAAATAGCGATCATCACGCTGTTTAATGTTGTTCCCATGGCAAGCCGTGGAAACGCCAGCCGTTCACACTTGAACGTTGGTGAAAATCGTTCTTGTCGCCTTCAAATCCTTCCAGCACATTGATCGCAAACTCAAAACCGTGCTTGGCTGCCAGCGCTGCTGCATGATGTGATCGGGCCCCACTACGACAGATGAAAAGTACTGGTTGGTGTTTCTCGACCCTTGCCTCAATTTGAGCAATGAAATCGGGATTGCGTATGCCATCGGGATAGTTATTCCACTCGACGTGAAATGATCGGTCTTCTGAAAAACTTACCTGTCCAACCCAGTCCAGTTCGGCATCGGTTCGCACATCGATCAACACGGCGTTCTCGTCGATATTCAGTAGTTCCCATGCCTCTTTGGGGGTTAAAGCACCCAAATAGCCCAGTCCTTTTTCAGAGGCGTAACTTTTCGCCAAGTCGATCAATTGTTGTGAAGTGGATGACATGAAAGAGTGTTCGCAAGTGATTTCATTGTTGAGTATATTGTAATACAAGCATGTGATCGATTAGGCAAAATACTAATCTGCACGATAATGGTGCGTAGTGCACTGTGATGGTGCAAAAGAATTGAGGATGCTTCAAGATCGTCTGTCGAGAGCCTTGATTTAAGGTCGGTCTCAAGTTGGTATGGTCTTTGCTTTATCACTCCACGTCGAAGATTGAATTCGCGCTGAGCGTCATATATAGCGGTATCGAACGTGCTATTGTTTCGCTTAAATCGAAGAGTTCAACTCAAATTTTTTTTAGATCACTATTCCACCTCACGTACCAGGAGATTTTCAATGGCGACCGCCCAAGATGTAATGAAGATGGTTGCGGAAAATGAAGTGAAGTTTGTTGACTTCCGCTTCACCGACACCAAAGGCAAAGAACAGCACGTGTCTGTGCCAGTTAAGATGTTTGACGAAGACAAGTTCGAGTCTGGCCACGCATTCGACGGCTCTTCCATCGCCGGCTGGAAAGGCATTGAAGCCTCTGACATGCTGTTGATGCCTGATCCTGATACAGCTCGCATGGACCCATTCCGTGAAGAGCCGACACTGATTTTGACCTGTGACGTAATCGAGCCAACTGACGGCAAGGGTTACGACCGCGATCCACGCTCCATCGCACGTCGCGCTGAAGCCTACCTGAAGTCCTCTGGCCTGGGCGACACTGCCTACTTCGGTCCAGAACCCGAATTCTTCATTTTCGACAGCATCACCTGGGGTGATGAAATGTCTGGCTGTTTCTTCAAGATCAAGTCTGAAGAAGCTGCATGGTCTACCGGCATCGATTACGAGCACGGTAACCTGGGTCACCGTCCCACAGTGAAAGGTGGTTACTTCCCAGTGTCCCCAACCGATTCATTCCAGGACATCCGTTCTGAAATGTGTCTGTTGCTGGAACAGCAGGGCGTACCGGTTGAAGTGCACCACCACGAAGTGGCTGGCGCTGGTCAAAACGAAATCGGCACCATGTTCTCTACGCTGACAAAGCGCGCTGACTGGACACAGATTTTGAAGTACACCGTATGGAACGTTGCTGCCAGCTATGGCAAAACAGCCACCTTCATGCCCAAGCCAATGTGGGGTGACAACGGTTCCGGCATGCACGTTCACCAGTCAGTCTGGAAAGATGGCGTAAACCTGTTTGCAGGCAATGGCTATGCAGGCTTGTCTGATTTCGCCTTGTACTACATCGGCGGTATCATCAAGCACGCCCGTGCCCTGAACGCGATCACCAACCCATCGACCAACTCCTACAAGCGTTTGGTGCCCGGCTACGAAGCACCGGTGAAGCTGGCTTACTCTGCCAAGAACCGTTCCGCGTCCATCCGTATTCCACACGTGGCCAACCCCAAGGGTCGTCGCATTGAAGCGCGTTTCCCGGATCCCATGGCCAACCCATACCTGGCATTCTCTGCCTTGTTGATGGCTGGTCTGGACGGTGTTCAGAACAAGATTCACCCAGGTGAAGCAGCAACCAAGAACCTGTACGACTTGCCACCAGAAGAAGACGCATTGGTACCAACCGTGTGTCACAGCCTGGAACAGGCACTTGAGGCTCTAGAGGCTGATCACGAATTCCTGACACGCGGTGGCGTGTTCAGCAAGGACATGATCGAGTCCTATATCGCCTTGAAGATGGAAGAAGTTCAGCGCATGCGCATGACTCCACACCCCATCGAATACGATATGTACTACGGCCTGTAATTCAGACGATTTGTATTGATCGAATGTGAAAATGGCCCTGCACTGATCAAGTGCAGGGCCATTTTTCATTTTCAGTTATTTGTAAAGGATCTACCCCGTCTGGTATCAGCACTCGCCTTCCGTGGGGAGGGGTTGCGCAAGGGGATCAAGTATCATGAAAGTCGTCCGGAATTTTTTAGAGATGCAATCATGGTGAAGTCGAGCCTTATTCAATATCCACTCATCGTCTTGTTGTCAGGGCTACTTGTTGTGCCCAAGGCGTATGCCAAAGGAACCGAGATGTTTGTGTGTACCGGTGCAGACGGCGTGCGGACTTATCAAAACTCGGACGGTGGTGATGGTTGTGTTCCCTTGAACCTGAATCCAATTACTGTGGTACCTGCTCCGCGCTCAGCCTCGAAGAGTGGCGGTATTTCTGACCCAGTCTCGGCTGGCGGGTCAGGGCGACGAGCCACAGCGGCCTATGACAATCGATCGGCCGCAGATTTCAATGCCAAAGATGATCGAATGAAAATTTTGCAAGAAGAATTGCGCATTGAAGAAAGCAAATTGAAGTCTTTGCAAGACGAATACAAAAAAGGTCAACCTGATCGTTTGGGCAGTGAGAAAAATTATCAAAAATATTTGGACCGGGTTTCGCGATTGGAACAAGAAATCATGGTGACCAATGACAATATTGAAATACTTAAAACTGAATTGATCCGGCTGTCGAAATAGAGATATTGAAACCAGTCGTATCGCTACGAGGACGAAGTGAAAAAAGAACGGTTTCAAGGTCTGGAGTTGTTGGCCACTGCGGTGGTGGTAAGTAATCTCGAAGGTGTGGTGTTGTACGCCAACCTGTCAGCCGAAACCCTGCTGGAAGTCTCCCGGCGCAGTCTGGACGGGCAGGCGCTGGCAGCTTTGTTCGTTGAGGCCAATGCGTTTCGGGAATTTCTCAACAAATCCCATGCCGATCCTTTCGGCGTGAAGCGGCAGGTGTTCGAGTTGATTCGACCCAGTGGCACCTCCGAGCATGTGCACGTCACATTGTCTTGTCCCGATGGTGCAAACGGAGTGACCATCATTGAACTGCGTGAAATTGAGCAGCAGTTGAAGGTAGACCGTGAGGCCAGGATGATGGATCAGTCACTGGCCAACAAAGAGCTGATTCGCAACTTGGCGCATGAAATCAAGAATCCGCTCGGCGGCATTCGTGGCGCAGCCCAGTTACTCGAAATTGAATTGCCTTCACCTGAACTGAAAGAATACACACAGGTGGTGATTAAAGAATCCGATCGTCTGCAAACCTTGGTTGATCGCCTGCTTGCTCCGCACCGGAAACCCCACATTGTGTCCATGATGAACATTCATGAAGTGTGTGAGCGGGTACGTTCGGTCATTTTGGCCGAGCATCCCAAGGGCCTGAAATTCATTCGAGACTACGACATCTCGATCCCTGAGTTCTTGGGAGATTTGGAGCAGCTCATTCAGGCAATCCTGAATATAGTGCGCAATGCTGCACAAGCTTTGACATCGCAGATCGCCGAAGGCACTGCTCAAATAACACTATGCACCAGAGTGGTGCGTAGGGTAACCTTAAACCGCAAACAACACAGGCTGGCATTAGACTTGCAAGTGATCGACAACGGACCCGGCATACCCACCGAGATTATGGAAAGAATTTTTTTCCCATTGGTCTCGGGGCGTGAGGGTGGCAGTGGTTTGGGCTTGACGTTGGCTCAAACTTTCGTGCAACAACACGAAGGCATTATTGAATGCAGCTCCACACCGGGAAGAACACTTTTTAAAGTCACATTGCCGCTGCAGTTTGATCACGCTACCAGCTGAGCGGTTTTAAGGAACCACAATTAATGCGTCCAATTTGGGTTGTTGATGATGACCACTCCATTCGTTGGGTCTTGCAGAAAGCAATTTCCCGCGAAGGAATTCCTTGCGAAATTTTTTCGTCAGCCGCCGAAGTTCTGGAGCGACTGGAAACTGAGGTGCCACAAGTTTTGGTCTCGGACATTCGAATGCCTGGGCAAAGTGGGCTAACCCTGTTGTCCAAGGTGCGCGAGTTGCAGCCCGATTTGCCAGTCATCATCATGACTGCGTATTCTGATCTGGACAGCGCGGTATCTGCCTTTCAGGGTGGGGCGTTTGAGTACTTGCCCAAACCTTTTGATATTGAAAAGGCGGTTGAGCTGATTTTACGCGCGGTGCGTGAATCTCAAACTGAAGAGTTTGTTGAGGAAGCCGATTCAAGTGCACCTGAAATTCTGGGGCAAGCGCCTGCCATGCAGGAGGTGTTTCGCGCGATTGGTCGTTTGTCTCAGTCCAATGTCACGGTGCTGATTACCGGCGAGAGTGGCGCAGGCAAAGAATTGGTGGCCCGCGCTTTGCACCGCCACAGCCCGCGTGCTTCAAAACCTTTTATTGCACTGAATACCGCGGCCATTCCCAAAGACCTGCTTGAATCAGAGTTGTTTGGGCATGAGCGTGGCTCTTTTACGGGCGCTCAGGCTCAACGGCAAGGCCGGTTCGAGCAGGCCGAGGGCGGCACTCTGTTTCTTGACGAAATCGGCGACATGCCAGCCGAGTTGCAAACCCGCTTGCTGAGGGTTTTGTCGGACGGGCATTTTTATCGTGTTGGCGGGCAGCAGCCTATCAAGGCCAATGTGCGGGTGATCGCCGCCACACACCAGAACCTGGATGAGCGGGTGAAGCAGGGTATGTTCCGGGAAGACTTGTATCACCGCTTGAATGTGATTCGTCTCCGCTTGCCACCGCTGCGTGAACGTCAAGAAGACATTCCCATCCTTGCCAAGCATTTCCTCAATGTGTCGGCTCGGGAGTTAGGCACGGAAACAAAACGTTTGTCCGACTCAGCCATTCGAATCATCAGTGAATTTCCTTTCCCGGGTAACGTTCGCCAGTTGGAAAATGTGTGCCGCTGGATCACGGTAATGGCACCTGCACAGTTGGTGGAAGCGCGTGACTTGCCCCCGGAATTGAAAGCCTTCCAGAACGGTGGGGCCACCGCATTGGAGAAAATGTCAGCCAACTCCCCAAGCCCCAATCTTTGGCTTGCCGAGAGTAATCCTTTATTGCCCGCAACTGCCACACCTACCTTGCAGCCGAACTCGGGCATGTTGGCTGGCAAGTATCCTGTCGACACAGCATCGGTGGATACACTTGTGAGTCCGCCTGTGCCAGTGGGTAGTGCCAGTTGGTTGGAGCTGTTGTTTATTGAAGCCGAGAAAGCACTGGAAAGCGGTCAGCCCGATGTCATGGATGCATTGACCGCGAAGTTTGAAACCACCATGATTCAAGCGGCTTTGAAAGCCACGCATGGCAAGCGGATTGAGGCGGCCCAGCGTTTGGGAATAGGGCGCAATACCATTACCCGGAAAATTCAGGATTTGAATATTGATGTCAAAGACATTGATTGAGAATCGCCAACGTTCATAAAAAAAGCCTCTGCATGCAGAGGCTTTTTTGTTGTTGCAAGTGGCGTTGAACTTACATGTTCTTGACTTGAAACTTTTTCAGGATATTTGACAGGTCGGTAGCCACACCTTTCAGACCCGAGACTGCATTGGCTGCGCGGCGTGCCATGTCCAGGTTGCCTTCCGACAACTGGGCTACCACTTCGACCTGTTGTCCAATGCTTTCCGAAGCCTGATTTTGTTCAAGCAGCGCGGCGTGAATGTTTTCAACCGAGTGGGCTACAGCCGAGGAGTCGGCCGTGATCTGGTTCATGGCTTGACCTGCGCGGTCTACCAGTTCAACACCCTTTTTCACGCTTTCTACTGCCATGTCCATGTTGTTCACAGCCACGCCAGAGCTGTTTTGAATGGCTTCGATCATGCCGTGAATGTCATCTGTCGACTTACGGGTTCGTTCAGCCAGTTTGCGAACTTCATCGGCCACCACCGAGAAACCACGCCCTTGTTCGCCTGCGCGTGCAGCCTCAATGGCGGCGTTCAAGGCCAGCAAGTTGGTTTGTTCGGCAATGCCTTTGATGATCAGGGCAATCTCTGAAATTTCCCTGGATTGTTCGCCCAACTGTTGAATGACGCTGGCCGTCCCTTGAACATTTTCGGAGATTTTGTGCATTTGTTGCGTGGCGGAATTGATCGCACCCAAGCCATCGTCTGCCAACTGGCGCGCTTTGTTGCTTACGTCTTTGGCTTCGGTGGCCGATTCGCCCACGCTGGAGATTGACGAAGACATTTCTTCAACTGCGGCCGCCATGCCTGACGCAGCATCGCTACCCGAGGCTGCACCTTTACTGAGTTCTTCGCTGGTTTGAACAAGATCTTCCGATGCCTCTTGAACCTGGTCCGTGCTGCGTTTTACTGCACCCAAGGCTTGTTCCATGCTTTCAGCCATGCGGTTCATGCTGCGGGCCAACAAACTGATTTCGTTTTTGGTTGCTACGCTGCCATTGGTCACTTCATCACCGGCACGTGCCGTCATGTCGCCATTGCCCAGTTTCAAAGCTAGGGCCGTAAGTACCTTGGTCGAGCTTGTCAGGCGGCTTGTAACCCAGAACAAGGCAAGCGCAATGACCATAGAGGCAATCAGACCCATGATCACCATCATGCCCGACATCGCGTAAATTGTGCTGAACATCTCGGAGGTGAGCGCTGGTGCAACAATCGCCGCACCGCCCCACTGGGGTACTTTGGTGAAGGCAACAAATTCTGTGCGGTTTTCACCTGATTTCGGATCATTCCAGCTAATTTGGGTAATGCCGCTGTCTTCTTTGGTGATTTTGTCGAGCAAGCCTTGCAAATCTGATTCTTTGGTCGCCAGTTCTTTGAATTCATCACCTTTGAACTGTGAGTGAATCATCACTTTGCCCGCATTGGCACCTGTGGTGTACAGCACGTAAGGAATGCCGGTTTCACCAATGCGTGTGCTTAACACCGCATTTTGAACGTCGGCGAACAGGTTGGTCATGTCAAAGCCAATGTAAAGCACCAAATCGTGTTGACCGTCGGTGCTTTTGATCGGCAGGTACTTCGACATGTAACGTTTGCCAAACAGCAGGGCTTCACCCACATAAGTTTCGCCTTTGATCACTTTGGCGTAGCTGGGATGGCTTCGGTCCAACTTGGTGCCCACTGCGCGGTCACCATTTTCTTTTTTCAGGCTGGTTGAAATTCTCAGGTAGTCGTCACCTGTGCGAACAAACACCGTGGCAATACCGCCTGTCATTTTTGTGAAATTGTCCACCACACCATAGTTGCCGGTAATGAAAGTCGAATCCAGAGTCACCATAGGCCCGTCAATTTCAGGCGTAATGGAAATAGGTTGCTCTGGATCAACCAGCAACTCGCCGTTGAACTCAACTTCAAACAACTCTGCAAGCTGGGTCACAGAGCTTTCAGAGAGCTTGTAGGCGATGTCCATGGTTTGTCTCAAACCTTCGGCCTGTGTTGATACGGCGCGTTCGGTTCGGGCTGTGGCTGCATTGAAGGTATACGCAGCCGTAATGCCGACCAGACTCAATACAATCAGGGCCACCAAGGCGGCGCTGGTAAAGCTGATCTGTTTGGAAAGGGGCAGAGTCTTTAGGTTCATGGTGCGAAGCGATTGGGAAGGTTATGAACAGCATCGATCATCGCACTGCCTACCCCTTACTAATTGCCTAATTAGAGGGGTAAATCGCCTGTTTTACCGAGGTGTTCCCCCTTTTTAAGGGGGATGGACTGATATCTATCGAGAGAGAGTTGCCACGGCGGGGGCGTGGTCAGATGGTTTTTCCCATTTGCGGGGTGCACGGTCGATTACGCTGGCAGTACAGCGTTCAGCCAAAGGTTTTGACAACAAAACATGGTCAATTCTCAGACCTTTGTTTTTCTGAAAACCCAACATGCGGTAGTCCCACCACGAAAAGGTTTTTTCAGGCTGTTCGAACAAACGGAAGCTGTCGACCAAACCCATGTTCAGTAAGGTGTTGAATCGGCCTCGTTCGTCATCCGAGCACAGCACCTGGCCTGCCCAGGCTTTGGGGTCGTGGACATCCCGGTCATCGGGGGCAATGTTGTAGTCGCCCACCAACGCCAGTTTTGGGTATTGAGCCAGCCATGCGTCGCAGTCTTTCAGCAAGGCATCGAGCCACGCCTTTTTGTATTCGAACTTGTCCGACCCCACTTCAGAGCCGTTCACCACGTAGGCGCTGATAAAACGTAAATCGCCAAAGGTGGCAGCAATCACCCGTTTCTGCTCATCTGGAAAGCTGGGCAGGTTGACCTGCACATCGACAGGCTCAGGCATCGTGGCTTTCTTGTACAGAATGGCCACGCCGTTGTATGTTTTCTGGCCAGCATACACGGCGCCGTATCCCGCGGCTTCAAGTTCGGTCAGCGGAAAATTCTCGTCAGTCAATTTCAGTTCTTGCAGGCCCAGTAGATCTACCGGGTTGCCCTCAAGCCATTGCAACAGGTGCGGCAGGCGCACCTTGAGCGAATTCACATTCCAGGTGGCCAGTTGAATATTTGCTGCGCTGTCTGTCATTACGCGGCCTGCCTGTTGTCGACCATGCCAGTGTGGCGCAGCAGTGCGTCGATGCTGGGCTCGCGGCCACGGAAAGCTTTGAACGATTCAGCGGCAGGGCGGCTGCCACCCACGGACAAAATCTCTTCCAGAAACTTTTTGCCGGTTTCCGGGCTGACCACACCATTTTCTTCGAACATGGCAAAGGCATCCGCAGACAACACTTCAGCCCATTTGTAGCTGTAGTAGCCTGCAGCATAGCCGCCCGCGAAAATATGGCTGAACGAGTTCGGAAAGCGGTTGTAGGCTGGTGGAACCAGCACAGCCACCTCTTTGCGTACTTGGGCCAGCAGCTCAAGAATGTTCGCTTCACCGTGTGGGTCAAACTCAGTGTGCACCAACATGTCGAACAGTGAAAACTCGATTTGACGAAGGGTTTGCAAGCCGCTCTGAAAGTTCTTGGCAGCCACCATTTTGTCAAACAGGGCTTTGGGCATGGGTTCGCCTGTAGTTTCGTGTGCGGTCAGCGATTCAACCACACTCCATTCCCAGGCAAAGTTTTCCATGAACTGCGAAGGTAGTTCCACTGCATCCCATTCCACGCCATTGATACCTGCCACATCCAGTTCGTCCACCCGGGTCAACATGTGGTGAATGCCGTGCCCGAATTCATGGAACAGCGTTTGTACATCGTCGTGCGACAACTGCGCAGCTTTGCCGGCAGCCGGTTTGGTGTAGTTACAGGTCAGGTAAGCCACAGGCGTTTGTACCCCTTGCTCGGTGCGTTTGCGACCACGTGCATCGTCCATCCAGGCGCCTGAACGCTTGCTGGCTCGTGCATAGGGGTCGAGGTAAAAGTGTGCGATGGCTTTGCCTTCTTTTTGCACTTCAAAGAAACGCACGTCCGGATGCCATGTGTCGGCTTGGGCTTTCACGATTTGAACGCTGAACAACTTTTCTGTCAGTTTGAACAGGCCGTCCAGCACGCGGTCTTCCTGAAAGTACTGACGTACTTCCAGATCACTGAAGGCATACTTCTGTTCCTTCAGTTTTTCTGAGGCGTAGCTCATGTCCCAGCTTTGCAGATCGTCCATGCCCAGCTCGGTTTTGGCGAATGCCTTGATTTCTTCCAGGTCGCGCAGCGCGAATGGTTTCGCTTTCACTGCCAATTCACGAAGGAAGTTCACGACTTCAGCGGGCGTGTTGGCCATTTTGGGCACCAGGCTAAGTTCCCCAAAGTTTTTGTAGCCCAACATTTGGGCTTCTTCCTGGCGAAGTTGTAGCAGCTCGCGAATCAAGGCTGAATTGTCCAGTTCTGCTGGCCCAAATTCTGAGGCGCGTTTGGCGTAGGCTTCGTAGAGCGTTTCGCGCAATTCACGCTTCTCGGCATATTGCAACACTGGAAAATAAGAAGGGAACTGCAAAGTAAATTTGTAGCCTTCTTTGCCTTCCGATTTTGCAAGTTCCTCGGCCGCTTGCACCGCATATTCTGGAATGCCTGCCAAATCAGCTTTGTCGGTCACGATTAACTCAAAGGCATTGGTGGCATCCAGCACATTCTCGGAAAACTTCGCAGTAATCGCGGCTTGTCTGTCCTGAATTTCTGCATAACGCGGTTTTTTATCTGCTGGCAGTTCAGCACCACCCAGCTTGAAACCACGAATGGAATTGGCCAGCACTTTGAGGCGTGCAGGCGTGAATTGTTTGGCCGCATCGCTTTGTTCAATGGCTTTGTAAATGGCGTACAGGCGCTCATCCTGACCAACCATGGTCCAGAACTCGGTGGTCTTGGGCAAACACGCATTGTAGGCTGCACGCAGTTCTTCAGTGTCAGCCACCGAATGCAAGTGCCCAACCACACCCCAGGCGCGGCTTAGTTGTTCACAGGCAATGTCGAGCGGCAACAGGGTTTCTTCCCAAGTGGCCAGGTCCGGCGCAGTGCTGGCGGTCATTTCCAGCTGCTTTTTTGCAGCGGCGAGCAACGTATCAATGGCGGGCTCCACGTGCTCAGTTTTGATATCCGAAAAACGGGGTAGTCCGGAAAAGTCGAGTAAGGGATTGTTGGTGTCCATTTTCATGCTCATGGGGTCCTGCTAAAAAATTCTTAAAGGCTGCGCTTAAAGGCTGCGTTCTACTGCTTCAATCGTATTTTGCAACAGCATGGTGATGGTCATGGGGCCAACACCACCGGGCACTGGTGTAATCCAGCCAGCCACTTCTTTGGCTGAATCAAAATCAACATCGCCACACAGCTTGCCATCGGGTAGGCGGTTGATGCCCACGTCGATCACCACAGCACCGGGTTTGATCATATCGCCAGTAATCATATTGGGACGACCTACCGCAACTACAAGTACGTCTGCACGCTGACAATGTGATTTCAGGTCTTTTGTTTTACTGTTGCACAAAGTCACCGTGGCACCTTGTTGCAACAACAACATGGCTTGCGGCTTGCCCACAATATTGCTGGCCCCAATCACCACGGCTTCTGCACCGCGCAGCTCGATGCCGGTCAACTCAAGCATTTTCATGACGCCATAGGGCGTGCAGGGACGAAACAGGGGTTTGCCCGTCATCAGCAAGCCAGCGTTGCTAATATGAAAGCCATCCACGTCTTTTTCTGCGCTGATTGATTCAATGACTACATGCGAATCGAGGTGCTTGGGCAGGGGCAATTGCACCAAAATGCCGTGAATGCTGGGGTCAGAATTCAGTTGTTCGACCAGGCCCACCAGTGCGTCCTGGCTTGTGTTCTCCGGCATGCGGTGCATGACCGATTTGAAGCCTGCTTTCTCGCAGGCCGATACCTTGTTGCGCACATAAACCTGGGAGGCCGGGTCTTCCCCAACCAAAACCACGGCCAGACCGGGCTGATGACCCAATTCGGTCAATTCGGTAGCGCGTTTTGCAATTGTTTCTCGAATTGAGGCGGCCAGTTCGGTGCCGCTAATTATTTGTGCAGACATGATTGAATGAGTTTGAAAATTTGAAATGGTTCAATTGAACAAGGCCCGGTGTTGAGCGGGCCTTGTTTGGGGTGTTCAGGGCTGTGCCAGTTCCGGTGATTTGCGCAGGGCAATTTTCAACAAATCTGCCACAGTGGTTACCTGCAGCTTGTCCATGATATTCGCGCGGTGTGCTTCCACGGTTTTAATGCTGATGTTCAGGTCATCTGCAATTTGTTTGTTCAGGCGACCCGACACAATTCGCTCCAGTACCTGCAATTCGCGCGTGGTCAATTTGGAGTACAGCTTGTTGATCTGTTCATCAAGCTTGGCGGTTTGGGCAAGTTCGTGGGCGTGGCGCATATGCTGGTGAATCAGGTCTTTGATTTTGCCTTCATCAAACGGTTTTTCCAGAAAATCAACAGCACCGTTTTTCATGGTTTCAACCGCCAGTGTTACGTCGCCGTGGCCGGTGATAAACACAATGGGAATTGGAATGCCTCGCTCGTTCAGCGTTTTTTGAACTTCAAGGCCCGAAAGTTTGGGCATGCGAATGTCGAGCAACAGCACACAGGGCTGCGGCCACACTAACTGTTCAAGAAACAACTCGGGGTCTTCGTAGGTTTTTACCTGATAACCTTCGGTTTCAATAAGCCATTGCAGCGAGTCGCGAACTGCCTCGTCGTCGTCCACGATGAACACGGTTTCTTGCATTTCTGTGGAGCGTGGTTGAGTGTGGAGCATTGGCTTTATTCCATAACAGGTGGGTTGACGTGCGCAAGCACCGAGTCTTCGGCCAGTGGCAGCGTGAACTTGAATACACTGCCTTGGCCTTGCGCGGGTTCTACCCACAATTGGCCTTGATGATACTCAATAATAGTACGACAGATGTTCAGGCCCATGCCCATTCCATCGGATTTGGTGGTGAAAAACGACTCAAATAGCCGTTGCCGAATTTCCTCAGGCACCCCCACGCCATGATCCCGAACCTCAATCAGTGCGAACTGGGCGGACTGCCCCACCTGAATCTCGATCAATTTTTGCTCAGGGGGCAGGTGTCCCATGGCTTCAAGGCCATTCTTAATAAGGTTCATCAGCACTTGCTCAATCAGCACCGGGTCGGCCACCACCGACATCAGTGCATCTGGCAGGTTCATTTCAATTCGCGCCGATTGGTGCTTGGCCTCCAGGCGAGAAAAGCTGATGGCATCTTCAATAATTTTACCGATGGGGCAGGGGCCGCGTTTTGGCTCCTGCTGTTTCACGAATTCCCGAATTCGCCGAATCACATCACCGGCGCGCTGGGCCTGCACATTCACCTTTTCAAGCACGGGAAGCAGATCTTCGGGGCTTACTTTGCCGGCTTTAAGCCGGGTTACGCTACCCATGTTGTAATTGGAAATAGCAGCAAGTGGCTGATTGATTTCATGCGCCAACGAGGAAGCCAGCTCTCCCAGTGTGATCAAGCGCGAGGTGAACTGCAGCTTCTCCTGTTGTTG
The DNA here is from genome assembly GCF_002377005.1 of Limnobacter sp. UBA3528. Taxonomy (NCBI): domain Bacteria; kingdom Pseudomonadati; phylum Pseudomonadota; class Betaproteobacteria; order Burkholderiales; family Burkholderiaceae; genus Limnobacter; species Limnobacter sp. UBA3528. The sequence continues at coordinate 213,462 of NZ_DFOZ01000031.1, forward strand.
GCGGGACATGTCCTCGGCTTCCTTGCGCGAGGAAATGTCGGTGGCCACTTGCATCACCACCGTTGCACCATCTACCCATGAAATGGACCGACGCCGAACCTCGTACCAACGTTGCGAAACAGGATTAAGCCACTCGAACGGCTCGTAGAGATTGACCCTGTTGCGGCGATTCTTTGACATGCGTGGTGGCGTCGCCTTGCCAAACCACTCGCGGTGCAACCTGTTCACGAAAATATACTCGTCAGGCCGGGCTTCTGGGCCCTGAACGCACACGGCGGCGTCCAGTTCTTCAAGAATGCGAACGAAGCGTCGGTGGGCAGCTGCCAATTCGTCACGAATGCGGCGCGGCTCGGTAATGTCGGTCATAGAAGTCATCCAGCCGCTTTGCTGGCCGTCGCTGTCAACCAATGGCGACACGTACATGCGTGCGTCGAACACACTGCCATCTCGTCTGCGCACCTGTACCTCGATACCTTTTTGCGGGGCATTGCCCGACAAAATCAAATCCAGATTGGTTTGTTGTTCTTCGTAGGAACGGTCGGGCCAATAAGGAAATGGGGGAGCCATACCCACCAGCTCGGATTCCTTGTACCCAGTCATTTTGCAAAAAGCCGGGTTCACGTAGGTAATACGGCCCTGCATGTCAATGGCCCGCATACCCGTGACCACCGAGTCTTCCATGGCCCGTCGAAACTTGGTTTCGGCCAGCAAACGTTTCTCGGCCTGGCTTCGAAGTTTTGCATGTCGAAACAGCAAAATAAAACTCCACACAATCACCAGAGAAAGTCCAAAAACCGCCCATGCCAGCATGTTGGAAAACAACTCGGTGTTCGTTTTATAGAGTACAGCGCGCAGTTTCAAACCGTGGCCGGGTGGGTCTAGCGGAACTTCATGGCTTAACTTCGCATTGTCGATTGACCTGCTGACATTGGAGGCTACCGGGTTGCCTCCACCGTCGACGATGCTGACCAAGTAGAGCTGAACAAATGAGTCGGGTACAGCATCATTCAGCAAAGAACCCAAAGGAATGGTTGCCGCCACCGTACCAATGAAATCACCTTTGTTGAATATGGGGCTGTGAACCTCGATAAACACCTTGCCGGACGGGTCAAGAAAAGGTCTCGAAAAAACAGGCAGTCTGGTTTCCCGGGCTGTGTTGAAAGCCCAATAACTCTCGGCATCTTCGATCGTTTGATACAAAGGATGAAGGACTTCGGATGAACGCAAGCTCGGCAGCGCCAGGTTGGTCACTCGTCTTTCCTCGTCAATAATCAGCACGCTGCTGACTTCCTGAAACTCATTTAACAGAGCCTGTGCCGAGAATCGGAAACCTTCCACGTCACTGTTGTTTTGCTCAAATCCTCTAGCAATCTGATTCAGTCGTTCTTGCGAGGCCAGTAAGCGGGTACGGATGGTTTGGCGGGCCAGCTCCACGTCACGAATGACCCGCAGTTGCGTTTGGTTCTGATCCTCGGAATGCAGGGTGTAGAAAAACGCACCCATAGCGAGCAAAAACAGAATGATGCCCACCAGCGGGGTGGCCCAAACCAATGGGCTTGTACGGGGTTGATCGCTGAGGCGCACGGTCGAATAGGTCTCGGAATCCAGAAGATGACTGAAGTGTACAAAACAAGCAGCCCAGTGGGTGGACTGGATTCAGGGTGATTCGGGAAAATCCTAATAAATTCCACTATGTGAAAACACAAATCATAATTTGAAACTTTCTGAATTAGGTGTGATACTCTAATATCAACAGGAAATACAGCCAAAAGCTCGTACTTCTGCAAAAGAACCCAGAGACCCAAGGAGGAAGCAATGTCAGCGCAACTCAATTTGCCCGGATCGGACGATCCCGATTTTCAAGAAACCCAAGAATGGCTGGATGCCCTGGAGGCCGTGCTTGAACGTGAAGGCCCGGAGCGCGCGCATTACTTGCTTGAACAACTGATTTCTAAAGCGCGCCTGAGTGGCGCGTTTATTCCGTTTTCGGCCAATACCGAATACGTCAACACCATTCCCGTTCATCTCGAAACCCGCTGCCCTGGCAATATGGAGTACGAGGAACGCCTGCGCAGCTGGATGCGCTGGAATGCGATGGCCATGGTGGTGCGCGCCAACAAGAAAAGCCCGCCCGATGGCGGTGACCTGGGTGGTCACATTGCTTCATTCGCCTCACTGGCGACCATGTTGGGTGTTGGTTTCAACCATTTTTGGCATGCCGAAGATGAAAGCCACGGCGGCGATTTGCTTTACCTTCAGGGCCATGTGTCTCCTGGAATTTACGCACGCGCTTTCCTGGAAGGCCGCCTGACCGAAGAACAGTTAGACAATTTCCGTCAGGAAGTCGACGGCAAAGGCTTGTCCAGCTATCCGCACCCCAAGTTGATGCCTGATTTCTGGCAGTTCCCGACGGTGTCTATGGGCTTGGGCCCACTGATGGGTATTTATCAAGCCCGCTTTCTGAAGTACCTGCACGCACGCGGTATTTGCGACACATCCAAGCGCAAAGTCTGGGTGTTCTGCGGCGACGGTGAAATGGACGAACCCGAATCACTGGGCGCGATCGGTATGGCCGCGCGCGAAAAGCTCGACAATCTGGTTTTCGTGGTGAACTGTAACTTGCAGCGTCTGGACGGCCCGGTACGCGGCAACGGCAAAATCATTCAGGAACTGGAAGGTGAATTCCGTGGTTCCGGCTGGAATGTCTTGAAGGTCATTTGGGGCGGCTACTGGGATGAATTGCTGGCCCGCGACAAAGACGGCCTGATGCGCAAAGTGATGCTGGAAATGGTCGACGGCGAATACCAGAACTGCAAAGCCAACGATGGCGCTTACGTGCGCAAGAATTTCTTTGGCAAGCACCCCAAATTGCTGGAAATGGTTGCCCGAATGACCGATGAAGACATCTGGCGTTTGAACCGTGGCGGCCACGACCCACACAAAGTGCATGCTGCTTACGATGCCGCCATGAAGCATGAAGGCCAACCAACTGTAATTCTGGCGAAAACCGTGAAAGGCTTTGGCATGGGCAAGGTTGGTCAGGGCAAGAACACCACCCACCAGCAAAAGAAGCTGGACATTCAGTCGATCAAGGAATTCCGCGATCGCTTCAACATTCCAGTCTCAGACGACATCATCGAAGACGTGCCTTTCTACAAGCCAGCCGATGACGCGCCGGAAATCAAATACCTGCACGAGCGTCGTCAAGCCCTGGGCGGTTATCTGCCCAAGCGTCGCCGCGAGGCCGATGAAAAACTGAAAGTACCTGGCCTGGATGCGTTCGAGGCCGTACTGGAGCCCACCAAGGAAGGCCGTGAAATTTCAACGACCCAAGCCTTCGTGCGAGTGCTGACCGCACTGGTGCGTGACAAGGAAATTGGTCAGCGCATTGTGCCGATTGTTCCCGATGAAGCACGTACATTCGGGATGGAAGGCATGTTCCGCCAGTTGGGTATTTATTCCTCACAAGGTCAGTTGTACGAACCAGTCGACAAAGACCAGGTGATGTACTACCGCGAAGACAAAGCCGGCCAAATTCTGGAAGAGGGCATTAACGAAGCGGGTGCATTCAGTTCTTGGATTGCGGCGGCCACGTCCTATTCCACGAACAACCGCGTGATGATTCCGTTCTACATTTACTACTCCATGTTCGGTTTCCAGCGCGTGGGCGATCTGGCCTGGGCAGCTGGCGATATGCAGGCTCGAGGTTTCTTGTTGGGCGGCACTGCTGGCCGTACTACATTGAACGGCGAAGGTTTGCAGCACGAAGATGGTCACAGCCATATTTTGTCCTCGACCATTCCAAACTGTGTCAGCTACGACCCAACCTTTGCCCATGAGTTGGCTGTGATTATTCAGCACGGCTTGAAGCGCATGGTGGAAGACCAGGAGAACGTGTTCTATTACCTCACCGTGATGAACGAGAACTACGCTCAGCCTGGCCTGAAGAAGGGTACCGAAGAAGGCATTTTGAAAGGCATGTATGTGTGCCGCGAATCCACCTTGAAGAAGGCTGGCAAAAAGCGTGTTCAACTGCTGGGTTCTGGCACCATTCTGCGTGAATCACTGGAAGCAGCGGAGTTGCTTGAGAAAGACTGGGGCGTTGCAGCCGATGTGTGGTCAGTCACCAGCTTCACAGAGCTGCGCCGTGAAGGTCTGGATGTGGAGCGTGAAAACATGCTGCACCCTGAGCAGAAGTCCAAGCAAAGCTATGTTGAAAAAGCGCTGGCAAAAACCGAAGGTCCGATTGTGGCTTCAACCGACTACATGAAGTTGTTTGCTGACCAAATTCGTCCTTTCATGCCCAAGGGCCGCGAATACAAAGTGTTGGGCACCGATGGTTTTGGTCGTTCCGATTTCCGCTCCAAGTTGCGTGAGCATTTTGAGGTGAACCGTCATTTCGTAACCGTTGCAGCACTGAAGGCCTTGGCCGATCAGGGCGACATTCCACTCAGTACCGTGGGTGAAGCAATCAAGAAATACGGCATCAACCCCAACAAGCCCAACCCAGCCTACGCATAAAAGGACGATCGACATGACAATCGAAATCAAAGTACCCGACATCGGCGATTTTGACGGGGTGGAAATTATTGAAGTGCTGGTGAAGGCAGGCGACACCGTGGTGGCGGAGCAATCCATCATCACCGTTGAATCTGACAAAGCCAGTATGGAAATTCCATGCCCGCAAGCTGGCGTGGTCAAGGAAATGAAAGTAAAAATTGGCGACAAGGTGAAAGAAGGCACCTTGATGCTGATTCTGGAACCCGCTGAAGGTGGCGCTGCTGTGGCACCAACCAAGGTAGAAGAAACACCAAAAGCCGATGCACCCAAAGTAGAGGCCCCCAAGGCAGAAGCACCGAAGGCGGCTGCCCCTGCGCCGGCTGCCACCGTAGCCCCCACGCCTGCCGAACCACACAACCCAACAGCAGCATCCGTGAATGCGCCGCATGCAAGCCCGTCCGTGCGCAAGTTCGCACGCGAGTTGGGTGTGACTTTGACCACCGTGCAAGGCACTGGTCCGAAAGGTCGTATTACGCCCGACGACGTACGAAACTTCGTGAAAGCCGCTGTGGCTGGTGTGGGTTCTGTGTCTGCTGGTGCAAGCAAAGGTGGCAGCGGTGTTGGCCTCGATTTGTTGCCATGGCCAAAAGTAGATTTCACCAAGTTTGGTGAAATTGAAGAGCAGGAACTTTCACGCATCAAGAAATTGTCTGGCCCGAATTTGCATCGTAACTGGGTCATGATCCCGCACGTCACGCAGTTCGACGAGGCAGACATCACTGACCTTGAACAATTCCGCAAAGACACCAACACCGCACTGGCCAAGCAGGGCGTGAAGTTGACCATGCTGGCCTTCGTGATGAAGGCCTGTGTGGCTGTGCTGAAAAAGTACCCGGCCTTCAATGCATCGCTGAATGAAGCTGGCGACAAATTAATACTCAAAAAATACTGGAACATTGGTTTTGCCGCCGACACACCGAATGGATTGGTTGTGCCAGTCATTAAGGGTGTAGACCAGAAAGGCTTCGCACAAATTGCCAATGAATTGGGCGAATTGTCTGCGCAGGCTCGTGATGGCAAGCTGAAAGGCGCCGACATGCAGGGCGCCACGTTTACCGTGTCGTCGCTTGGTGGCGTGGGCGGAACCCTGTTCACACCCATTATCAATGCGCCTGAAGTTGCAATTTTGGGCCTGTCCAAATCAGCCATGAAGCCGGTGTGGAATGGCAAGGAATTCGAGCCACGCCTGATGCTGCCGCTTAGCCTGAGTTATGACCATCGAGTAATCGACGGTGCCATGGCTGCCCGATTCACCACAGAGCTTGCCGGCGTATTGGCCGACATGCGCAAAGTGCTGCTGTAAGGGGGTGAACACATGAAACTGATCGTTCCTGATATTGGTGACTTTGATTCTGTAGAAATTATTGAAGTGTTGGTTAACGTTGGCGACAAGGTGAGCAAGGAGCAATCTTTGATCACAGTGGAGTCTGACAAGGCCAGCATGGAAATTCCGGCTTCTGACGATGGCGTGGTCACCAAGCTACTCGTGAAAGTGGGCGACAAGGTGTCCAAGGGCAGCGAGATTTGTGAAATCAGCGGCGGTAGTGCTTCTTCAACTGCTCCCGTGGCTGCTGAAAACAAGCCTGCCACTTCAGCACCAGCAGCCACTCAAGTCGACACTGAAGCCGCCACTGAAGCAGCCACTACAGCAGTCGCTGCTGCGGGCCCCGCCAGCAGTTACAACGGTCAAGTTGATCACACTTGCGATGTGTTGGTGTTGGGTGCTGGCCCCGGTGGTTATTCAGCGGCTTTTCGCAGCGCTGACCTTGGCATGAATACCATTCTGGTTGAGCGCTACAGCACCTTGGGCGGCGTGTGTTTGAACGTGGGTTGCATTCCTTCCAAAGCATTGCTGCACACCGCACAGGTGTTGGAAGAGGCGCAACACATGGGCGAACATGGCATTGCCTTTGCAAAACCCAAAATTGATCTGGACAAATTGCGCGCGCACAAAGCGGGCGTGGTTGGTAAATTGACTGGTGGTTTGGCCGGTATGGCCAAAGGCCGTAAGGTTAAAACCGTTCAGGGTGTGGGCAGCTTTTTAAGCGCCAATCACCTTGAAGTGGTAGCAGCCGATGGCAGCAAGCAGGTTATCCAGTTCAACAAGGCTATTATTGCTGCTGGTTCGCAGCCGGTGCATTTGCCCTTTGTTCCAGAAGATCCGCGCATTGTAGATTCCACCGGTGCGCTGGAATTGCCCTTCATCCCCAAGCGGATGCTGATTATTGGCGGCGGTATTATCGGCCTTGAAATGGCCACGGTGTATTCAGCCTTGGGTGCCCGCCTGGATGTGGTTGAAATGCTGGATGGGCTGATGCAAGGCGCAGACCGCGACCTGGTGAAGGTTTGGCAAAAGCGCAACGCACCCCGGTTCGACAACATCCTGTTGAAAACCAAAACCGTTGGGGTTGAAGCCACGAAAAAAGGTATTTTGGTGACCTTCGAAGGCGAACAGGCCCCGAAAGAGCCCCAGCTTTATGACATGGTCTTGGTGTCGGTGGGTCGTACGCCCAATGGCAAAAAAATTGGTGCCGAGAATGCGGGTGTGGCAGTCACTGACCGCGGCTTCATTCCTGTAGACAAGCAAATGCGCACCAATGTGCCCAATATTTTTGCCATTGGCGATGTAGTGGGGCAACCCATGCTGGCGCACAAGGCAGTGCATGAAGCCCATGTCGCTGCTGAAGCAGCAGCCGATGAAAAAGCGTTTTTTGATGCGCGAGTTATTCCCAGCGTGGCCTACACCCACCCTGAGGTGGCTTGGGTTGGTTTGACTGAAGACCAGGCCAAAGACCAAGGCATTAAAGTGGGCAAGGCTGTGTTTCCATGGGCTGCGTCCGGCCGTGCCATTGCTAACAACGCGGACGATGGCTTCACCAAACTGCTGTTTGATGAGGAAACCAAACGTGTTGTGGGTGGTGGTATTGTGGGCATGAATGCTGGCGATTTGATTGGTGAAGTGTGCCTGGCCGTTGAAATGGGTGCCGATGCAGTGGACATTGGTAAAACTATTCACCCACATCCTACCTTGTGTGAAAGTGTGGGCATGGCTGCCGAGGTGTATAAGGGTGTATGCACCGATCTGCCTGCCCAGAAAAAGAAGTAAGCACTTCATTTTGCTGCAAAGCCCTGAAAAACCAACTGCATGCAGTTGGTTTTTTCCATTTGCGCGCCAGTTCTGCCTTTAAAATACGGTTTACACGCCAGCTCATTCAAAATTTCTCAGGAATATCAAACCCTTCATGGATGCTTTAACACTCAAGAAAATGGTGGCCAAGGCCGCACTGACTTATGTTCAACCTGGCACAGTACTGGGCGTGGGCACGGGTTCCACGGTGGATTGTTTCATTGATGCCTTGGCCGAGTCGGGCCTTCAACTCAAGGGGGCTGTGTCTTCTTCGGTTCGCTCCGAGAAAAAGCTGCGTGAAATCGGTGTGCCCATTGTTGACATGAACGATGTAGAAAGCCTGTCGATTTACGTGGATGGCGCCGATGAAGTAGACCCGGCCAATTGCTTGATCAAAGGTGGTGGCGGTGCCAACACCCGAGAGAAAATTGTGGCTGATATTTCAGACAAGTTTGTGTGCATTGCTGACCAGTCCAAACTGGTACAAGTTTTGGGGGCCTTTCCTTTGCCGGTTGAAGTGTTGCCCATGGCGCGCAACGCGATTGCCCGCAAATTGACTGCGCTGGGTGGGCAAGTCAAAGTGCGTGAAGGTTTTATCACCGACAATGGCAACGTAATTCTGGACGTGGCAGGTTTGAAAATTACCGACCCGGTTGCCATGGAAAAAGAGATTAATCACTGGCCAGGCGTGGTTACCAACGGGCTTTTTGCGATTCGAAAGGCAGATGTGGTGCTAATCGCAACAGCAGACGGCATAAAAACCCTTTAATCCCGCATACAGGCGGGACGAAGGCCTGAATAATTGTGTAGAACATGGCAGAATAAAGTGAAGATGTGGCTTGGTTTGACAAATTCCTGTCATGTGCCTGTGCCACATTGCATTGTTACAACAATTATCCGGTTAAGGAAGACAAATGACTGAACACACCTCCAAACAGTACGATGCCGAACTGGAGTCGCTGCGCACCCGCGTTCTACAGATGGGTGGCCTGGTGGAGAATCAGATCGTGTCAGCCATCGAGGGTTTGGGTGCTGCCGATACCCAAATTTTCAAAGAAGTGATTCGTCGTGAAAAAGAAGTCAACGACATCGAACTTGAGATCGATGAACTGTGCAACCACATCTTGGCTCGTCGCCAGCCAGCGGCTGTTGATCTGCGTTCAGTCATCGTGGCCATTAAAATGATTCGCGATCTGGAACGAATTGGTGATGAGGCCGAGAAAGTGGCCCGCATGGGGATGATGATCGCGGATGCCGGCAAGCATTTCGTACCCAAGGTTGATTTGCATCGCATTGCGAGCAATGCGATCGCAATGTTGCGCAAAGTGCTGGATTCATACGCTCGTGTAAACGCGGTTTCTGCAGCCGAAGTGGTGAAAGCCGACATCGAGGTTGACGACGAATTCAAGGCGATTTTGCGTCAGTTGATCACTTTCATGATGGAAGATCCGCGCACCATTTCCCGTTCGATCGAAATTTTGTTCATCGCAAAAGCGATTGAGCGGATTGGTGACCACTCTAAGAACATGTCTGAACACGTGGTCTACATGGTGAAAGGTCGTGACGTTCGTCATCAAGGCCCGGAAGCAGTTGCTCAGGAAGCCTCAGGTAACTGATCGTAAGTATCTCTAGATAAAAAAGCCCGTTTCACTCAAGGTGTTGCGGGCTTTTTTCTGCGTATTTTCTAAGCTAAATCTGGTGTTTGCCCAAGAAAATCCAAGCCACCGTAATTTTTGCAATAGTGCAGGTGCACAAGGCTGCGATCGTGTAGAAAAATACGCAAGCTGGGGTATTGAATTGCTCAAGCATGATCCCCGCGAAGTACATCAAGAGGGTTAATGCGATCCAGCGGCGTAGATAAGCCAACAAGTGGTGTCTGTTGGCTTTGTTGTGGGCAATTGCTGCAGATCGTTGATACAACTCTTTTACACTGGCATCGCGAAACAGCCAGTGGAAGAAAAAGTAACGAAACAGCACGCTGTCTTGGAAGCTGGTCATGCTGAAAACTCCGGTTGACGGCTTCAGTATGCAACGACTGAGGCAATAAAAAAAGCCCCTGTGTGAAGGGGCTTTTTTGTCGCACTTGCCGTGCTTTTGCAGAGTGTTTGCTTAGTTACTTGGTGGTACGTAACCTGCAGCTTGTTCGGCACCATCACCAAAGAAGTGTTTTTCCATTTGCTCCATCAGGTACTTGCGTGCGCGGGCGTCGGCCAGGCTTAAACGGTTTTCGTTCACCAGCATGGTTTGGTGTTTCAACCAGTCTTGCCAGGCTTGTTTGGATACATTCTCAAAAATTTTCTTGCCCAACTCACCAGGTGCGGGAGGAAAGTCCAAACCTTCTGCCTCTTTGCCCAATTTGATGCAGTTCACTGTACGTGCCATTTTTTTACTCCTTCTAACCCCTTATGGGCTTAATTCCTGGGTTTAATTCTTCGCGGATTAACTGTTTACTTTTGCGTATTTTACAAAATCAAAGCCCCATGCGCGTTCCGGGGTGGCTGTATTGGTAATTCGATCAACTTCCCTGAATTGTTGGCGATCCCATTGTGGAAAGCTGGCGTCGCCTTCGAAGCTTTGATGAATCTCAGTCAGGATCAGTTCGTCGACCAGACCGTGAGCCAGAGCCTGCTCATACAAATTGCTTCCACCAATCAAAAATACCTGCTCAAAGCTGGAAAGCCAATTCAAGGCGTCGGGCAGGTTCGTGGCTGTTGCAATTTGAGTGGCACTGCCCTCGGGTAATGCCGCGGGGTGGGTAATTACACTGCGCGGCGTACCGTCTTTGCCTGGGGCGGGTTTCCAGTCTGAGTTGCCCGATAACACCACATTCAAGCGACCAGGTAGCGGGCGGTTGATGGACTCGTAGGTTTTTCGGCCCATCAATACAGGGCAGCCCAAGGTGGTTTGCTTGAAAAAAGCGAGGTCTTCGGGCAAGTGCCACGGCAGACTATTGTTGATGCCAATAATACCGTTTTCGGCCACAGCGGCCACGATGGATACTTTCATGCTTTATACCGCCACTGGCGCTTTGATGTGCGGGTGGCAAGTGTAGTTCAGTATTTCGAAATCTTCGAATTTGTAATCGAAAATACTTTCGGGTTTGCGTTTAATTTGCAATGTGGGCAATGGGTGGGGCTTGCGGCTGAGTTGTTCGGCCACCTGTTCCATGTGGTTGCTGTACAAATGACAATCGCCGCCGGTCCATACAAAGTCACCGACATCCAGATCGCATTGTTGGGCAACCATGTGGGTGAGCAGGGCGTAACTGGCGATGTTGAAGGGCACGCCAAGGAAAATATCAGCACTGCGCTGGTACAGCTGGCAACTCAGCTTACCGTCTGCCACATAGAACTGAAACAGCGCATGGCAGGGTGGCAACTTCATATTGTTGATTTCAGCAACGTTCCAGGCACTCACAATGTGACGACGTGAATCGGGGTTATTCTTGATTTGCTGCATCAACTGTGAAATTTGATCGATGTGGCGACCGTCGGCAGTGGGCCAACTGCGCCACTGCACACCATAGACCGGGCCAAGATTGCCGTTTTCATCGGCCCATTCGTCCCAGATGCTGACCCCGTTTTCCTTCAGGTAACGAATATTGCTGTCGCCCATCAAGAACCACAGCAGTTCGTGAATGATTGAGCGGGTGTGCAGCTTCTTCGTCGTGACCATGGGGAAACCATCTTGCAGATTGAAGCGCATTTGGTAACCAAACACGGAACGAGTGCCCGTGCCGGTGCGGTCCATTTTGTCGGTGCCGTTGTCCAGCACATGCTGCATCAAGTCGAGGTACTGTTGCATGGTTTTTTGGGTGCGAATTTTGTTGGGATGCTGATTATTAAGTTTACCTTGTTGAGATGCCCAATCGTCGCGAGTCCCAACACTTCGCCTGAAAACCTGTTGATCCCTTTTTGATCTCATCGCACTACTCACCGAACTCGGCAAAAGTACCGGCCGAGCTTCGATGTTGCCCTTCGGGCAAACGCAGTGCACTGAGTCAAACGGGCAGGTTTTCTTGAAGGCGACGCGATCGGGATCTCGCTGCCGATTGGGCTGAGCCTTGGCGGGCAAGCTGATTCATGCCATCACTTTCTGCGCATTTTCATGGATGAATTGAAGCGAGGCCAGCTTGGCATACAAGCCTTGCCTTGCCATCAAATCCTTGTGGGTACCCATTTCGACAATTTTGCCTTCGTTCATGACCACAATCCGATCGGCCGCCATGACCGTGGCCAGCCGGTGGGCAATAATCAGGGTGGTTCGGCCGTGGCGGCTTTTCTCGATCGCTTGTTGTACCAATTGCTCGCTTTCCGCATCCAGGCTGGCGGTGGCTTCATCCAGCAACAGCAAACCAGCATCACGAAGAACCGCGCGGGCAATCGATACCCGTTGACGTTCTCCGCCACTCAAGCGCACGCCTTTTTCGCCCACATTGGTATTCAATCCCTCGGGCATTCGGCGCACAAAATTGGTGGCGGCCGCATCGGCCAGGGCTTTGTCAATTTCATCTGCGGTGGCATCGGGCTTGCTGTACCGCACGTTGTCCTGAAGGCTGCCTGAAAAAATCACTGCTTCCTGGGCCACGTAGGCGCAATTGGCTCGCCACTGTTCCAGGTGCAGGCTTTCCAGTGCCTTGCCTTCAATCAGGATTTGCCCCTGATTTACGTCGTACCATCGCAGCAACAGGCTGAACAGGGTAGATTTTCCCGCGCCCGAAGGGCCAACGACAGCTAGTGTCTCGCCGCGTTGAATACTCAGGTTAAAGTCTTGGAGAATGAATTTTTCCGGGGCGGAAGGGTAGGCGAAATCAACGTGGCTGAATTCAATCAAAAAGCCACCTTGTTTGGCTGGCGGGGGAAGACCGTGTTTGTGAATCGTGGTGTCCAGGTTCAGCAATTCAACCAAGCGCTCGGCCGCACCCGCTGCACGCTGGAATTCGCCCAGTACCTCTGACAACGCGGCAAACCCCGCGCCAACAAATGCTGCGTACATCACAAATTGGGCCAGTTCACCAGCGCTCATTTCACCGCTGGCCACCGCCTTTGCACCCATCCACAGCACCACCACCAAGCCCGCGAATGCAAGGCCAATGGCCACAAACAACAGGGCTGAGCGGTTCACTGTGCGCCTGCGGGCGGTTTGATAGGTTTGCTCGCTGGACGTGGTGAATTTTGAGGCCTCGGCGTGTTCCTGATTAAAGGCTTGCACGGTGGTGATCTGGTTTAAAACCTCTTGCGCAATCGCGCTGCTGTCGGCCAGTTTGTCCTGGCTGGCGCGCGACAGTTTGCGAACTCGGCGTGCCAAAATAACCACCGGTATCATAACCACGACCACCAGCAAAAGAACTGCGCCCGACAGCAATGGGCTGGTCAGCAGCAGCATGATCAAGCCGCCAAGAGTGGTCAGACTGTTGCGCAGGAAAAATGACAAACTGCTGCCAATCAGGGTTTGAATCAGCGTGGTGTCGGCAGTCAGGCGTGACAACACTTCACCCACTTTCAGCGTTTCAAAAAATTCCGGACGTTGCACCAACAAGTGGCTGTACACGCGGTTGCGTAAATCGGCAGAAATGCGTTCGCCCAGCGTGGTGACCAGGTAAAACCGCACCGCACTGGCCATGGCCAGTACGAACACCAAGACCAGCAGGTAGCCAAAGGCGCTGTTCAAGCCCTCCGGGTTTTCACCTGCAAGAAAACCACTGTCGATCAGCCAGCGAAACATGACCGGCATGGTCAGCGACATGGCCGAACTCAGCAGCAAAGCGCCAAGCGCAGCAAAAGCCCATGCCTTGTGGGGACTGACCAAGGAGGCCAGGGTAGAGCCCAGTGTTTGAAGTTTGTTGGTGTTGCTCATTCGGGGGTGTGTTTTACTTGGCTTAAAGTTGCATGGGGCGATCATACCCCGTCATTTCAAGATAGCCGCGCCCCCAAGGTGAAGTATTGCTTGAAGCATTGCCGCTTTTCACGCGCACAGCACCTTCCCAATACAGCGTGCCGGTGCTGGCGCGTGCGTCCAGTTCCTGATCATCAAACAGGGGCTGAAGTTCAAACACCAGATCGTCGAGCAAAAGTCGCTGGGAAACCGGGTATTCAATGCCGGTTCGGGTTGATTTCCAGCGTTTCCGCACTTCGAATGTTATCTTGCTGAAGTTACGTACCGTGCCATCCGCCCGCCTTAGGGCGGCGTGGGTCCACACTGGTGGTTTGGTGTGGTCGCGGTCGCGAATCTGAAATGCCATCAGGGCCTCGCCCTGGTCGCCATGCAAACCGACCCAGTCCCAGCCTTGGGCGTTCGGAGCCAGCACGGTGCTTGACCACTCATGGTCCATCCAGAAGCTGCCTTCTACTGGCAATGTTTTACTTTCGAGGCGAACAGTGCCGCTGCTGCGCATGTGGGGCAGGGTGATGTAGTAGCTCGATTGCTCGGCTTGGGGGCCTTTTTGTGAGTAGCCGCCAAGGCCCTGCATCCAAGGTGTTTGCGTTTGTTCCATGCGCAAGTCGATAGACAATTGCGGGGTCTGGATTTTGCACTCCCACTGTTCGCCTTGAGCGCTTTGCAATTGCCAGCCTGGCATTTGAATGTTCAATACCTGTTCATTGGTGCTTTGAATCAAGGCGCCACCGCTGCCCGCACGGCGAATAATTTGATCGTGCTTCAGCTTGCCCACTGAAGGAATTGCCACTGCGGCATGGGCAAACAACAACTGCTTGGGTGAAAAGGCGCTGGGGTTCAGCACATTGACATTGGGCGCAGACCTGAAAAATGTAATTTGTACTCCCAAAGGTTGGCTCAATGCAGGGCTTTCAAACCAGCCAGTGAAATACCACCATTCGGTTCTGAATGCCGGGTGTGCGCCATGGTCTCGGGGCAGAGTGGGTGGCATGCTTGCATTCGGTTGGGCATACACGCGCTGCAGGCCACGTTCGGCCAGCGCGATGCCCGCATGCGAAAACAGCGGCAGGCCAAGACCTGCTTTCAACAAATCGCGCCGCTTCATGCCCAGTCCTCTTTCAATTGCTCAACCAGGTGCGTGCCGAGTTTGTTGCGCAAGGCCAGTGTGACTGTGGCGCTGCTCATGGCAACCAGTACCAACACCATGATTGCCAAATCTCGCCAAGGGGTGAACCATTCCATGGTCCAGTGGAATGATTGCGGATTCACCACAAAAATTAAAATGGCAGCAAATGCCAAACCAATGATTAAACCCACCAGGGCGGCCACGGCCGATGCAATCAGTGCCTCACGCGCAATCAGTTTCAGTATCCAGTTCGGGCTGGCCCCCATGGCACCCAGCAGGGCAAATTCGCGTTTTCGTTGCAAGGCCATGGCGGAAAATGTAGTGCCTACACCAAACAGACCGATGACCACAGCTGCAATTTCCAGCAGGTAGGTCACCGCAAAGCTGCGATCAAAAATATCCAGGCTTAGCTGTCGAATTTCACCGGGTTCAGCAAAGTCAATTTTTTGCGCAAGTGCTGTGGTGCTGGCGGCCTGTTCGATGCGGGCAACCATGTCTTTCACAGTCACATTCTCTTGTGGCCAAACTGCGCCCTGCGTGTCTTTGAACTGCACATTGAATTGTTTGAGCAACTCGGCCTTGGGCAGCACAATTGCGCCGTGCTGGCGGGTGTAGTCACGCCATACACCCATCACTGTGGTGGGTATGCGCATGCCTTGGTCCAGTTGCAGTTCAAGTATGCTGCCGGCTTTTAGGCCGTACAAATCGGTCATTGGCTCGCTGACCCACACTGGCAGTGTTCCGGTTTCGGGCTCGTCGATTGTATTGCCCGTCATGGGTAGGCGTTGGGCGGCAGCCTGCGTTGAAATGGGTCGGGCAATCAGTTCAACGGCTGGTCGTTTTGGGTCAAGCACGATCGATTGTTGACCCCAAAATTCAACCAGTTCAACGCCTGGCAGTTCAGCCACTTTCTGCTGAAAGACATCGGGAAATACTGGAATGCTTGCGCTGTTCAGTTTTACATACAAGGGCGCTGGCAATACCTGGGTAAGCCAGTGGTCCAGTGAATGGCGAAAGCTGTAGATCATCACATGCATGGCCACCACCAGTGCAAAACTGGCCACCACGCCTGACAAGCCCACTGCCAGTAAATTCGGGGTGCTGGCCAAACGTGATTTGGCAAGATCAGCCAAGCGGGCGAGCTGTGCGGGTGGTTTGATCAGCCCGCGCACCACCAGGCCAATCATGGCGATGCCACCGAACAAACCAAAGGCCACAGCCAGATAACCACCCACTGGAATATTGCCGTAAGGTGGAATGAACAGGCAGGCCGCGGCCACCCCGCAAAGCAGCAATCCAACCCAGTGTGCCTGGTTGGCAAACTGAAGGCCTGCTTCTTCTGTGCCTGCACGCAGGCGTTGGTGCAAAGCCATTTGACCGGTTTGCAAGGCGGGCGATAAGCCACCCAACAAGGTCGCGACTACACCAAAGCCAGCAAACAGCAGGGCATCCAAAGGGGGCAAGGCCACAGTGCCTTGGCTGGTTTGGAAGTAACCCGCACCCAGGTCAACACCCAGATAACGCACCACAGCCATAGACAAGCCCCAGCCCAAGCCTACGCCCAGCACGCCACCCACCAGGCCACAACACATCGATTCAAACAACACTTGCATGCGCAGTGCGCTGGCCCGAGCGCCCAGGGCAGCCAGCAGCGCCCACTGGCGTGAGCGTTGCGCCACAGCCAGCATTTGTGTGGAAAAGGTTAAAAAGCCGCCTGTAAGCAAGGCCACCATGGCCAGAATCGACAGGTTTGCGCGGTAGGCCTGCGACACACTGGCCCCGCGCGTGCCCTGTTCACTGGGGGTTTCAAGCCGGCCCAACTTCGAAAATTCATCGCCATACTGCTTTTGAAAACTTGCAGGGGTTACGCCTTCCTGAAGTTTTAAATCAATGCGGGAAATTTGCCCCAAGGTGCCCAAGCGCCATTGCACTGTTGCAATGTCTGCCACGGCAAGCAGTTGCCCGCTACCGGCTGCGGGTACTGTGCCCGCCACTTGCCACTCCTGGCTTGTGTTGTTGTGCAATGTGGCCAGTGTATTTTGTTTAACTGGCAGTTGTTCTTTCAGGGCTGGGCTGACAAAAACATTGGCAGTGCTTAGCAAGGGTATTTCGCCTTGCTGTGCCGCGTCGTTTGTTTCATCGCTGCTTTGCCCAATGAAGTTGGGCGTGACTGCCGCTGCAGTGAATACATCCAGGCCAAGCCAGCGCACTGGTTTGTCGAAACCCTGAACGGGAATGTTGATGTCGATGACAGGCGAGGCCACGGCCACTTCAGGCAAGGCTGCAAGCTGTTCCAGAATGGTTTCAGGCAATAAAACACTGTGTGGCAGCAACTGCAAATCGGCCTGCCCAGAGAATTGCCGCACACCATTGTTGAACTGGTCAAGCGCCTGTTTGTGGATAAGGTGGACTGCGAACCCCAGCCCCACACCCACTGCGATGGACACCGTTGCAATCAACCATTTCACCGGTTGATCGCGCAAGGCACCGGAAAACAACTGCAGTTTTAAAGCAAGGCTTGGTGATAGCGCCATGGTTCAAGCCTTGTTGAATTCGGCCAAGTGGTGGTCGGCCAAATTCAGGCGGTGATTCAAATGGCTGGCTGCCTTGGCAGAATGGGTCACCATGACCAAAGCGCAACCCTGAGCTGAACACGCCTCAAGTAACACTTGCAGCACACGCTCGGCATTGTCCTCGTCCAGATTGCCGGTCGGTTCATCCGCAAGAATCAATGGCGGGTTCAAGGCCAGGGCGCGTGCAATCGCCACGCGCTGCTGTTCTCCGCCCGACATTTCTCGCGGAAAGCTTGCGGCTTTGTGGGCCATGCCCACTTGCTCAAGCAGTTGCATGCAGCGTGAATGATCCGGTTGTTCACCCGCCAGCAAAAATGGCAGTTCAACGTTTTGTTGCGCGGTCAAATGTGGCATCAGGTAGTAGGCCTGAAATACCAGCCCAACGTGCCGAAGCCGCCTGGCAGCAATTTGATTGGTGTTCAAGGTGTGTATTGCCGTACCTGCCCAATACACCTGGCCAGTGTCGGGCCTGTCCAGCCCAGCCATTAGGTGGAGCAGGGTCGATTTACCCGACCCCGATTCACCAATCACGGCCAGGGACTGCCCCTGTTGCAATTGAAGGCTGACCTCGGTGAAGAGTTTGACGCCACCGAGTGTTTTTGACACCCCCGCCACTGCGAGGGTCGTTGAACTTGTGTGCTGTTGGTTCACCCGAATTACCGCCTTGTGGTGAAACGTTCAAGGAATCAGATTCCTTATTCTGCCATGCCACCCACAACTGTGCTGTAGCCCGCATCCACGTAGGTAATTTCAGCGGTAATGCCGCGCGCCAAATCGGAAAGCATGAAGGCTGCAGTATTGCCCACATCGTCAATGGTGACATTGCGGCGCAGCGGCGCTGCTTCTTCTACGGCATGCAAAATTTTGCTGAAACCTTTAATGCCGGCTGCAGCCAGAGTTTTGATGGGGCCTGCTGAAATACCGTTGACGCGAATACCCTTGGGTCCCAGTGATTCAGCCAGGTAGCGAACCGACGCTTCCAGCGATGCCTTGGCCAGGCCCATGGTGTTGTAGTTGGGTACCATGCGAACCGAGCCCAGGTAGCTTAGCGTTAACAAGGCGCCTTCGCGGCCTTGCATCATCGGGTAGGCTGCTTTGGCCAGTGCCGGGAAGCTGTAGGCGGAAATGTCATGCGCAATGCGGAATGCTTCGCGCGAAATGCCTTCCAGAAAATCGCCGGCGATGGCTTCGCGCGGAGCAAAGCCGATGGCGTGCACCAAACCATCCAGGCCATCCCAGTGTTTGGCCAGTTCTGTGAACAGGCTTTCAATTTGGACATCCTCGGCTACATCAAGCGGAAATACCAGCTTGGAGTCGAATTCGGCAGCCATGTCGGTCACGCGGTCAATGAAACGCTCGGTTTGGTATGTGAACGCCAGTTCAGCACCCTGCGCGTGGCAGGCCTTGGCAATACCGTAAGCGATTGAACGGTTTGACAGAAGGCCCGTGATAAGAATTTTTTTACCGGCTAGGAATCCCAATTTGTATTGCTCCTGAGAATGAGTTTTGATTTGTCATTTTGTGCCTATTATAGGCAATTCACAGGGCAATCCACTTCAGGGTCGGTTAGACAAAGGCTTGGGGTTGGCTGACAGCTTCTTGGGTGCAGTGCTGCCCAATCCGATCGGGGCCAGGTAACCCTGAAACTGCTCAGCACAATTTTCCCAGGTGAAGGTACTCGCATGTTTCAAAGGCACATCGCGTTCAATTTTCAAAGCGGCCATGGCGGCGGTCTTCAAATTCCAGTCCAACACGCCTGCACCGGAATTGCCGACCACATCCAGCGGTCCGTTCACAGGGAACGCCGCCACTGGGCAACCGCTGGCCATGGCTTCCAACAGCACCAAGCCGAAGGTGTCGGTCATGCTGGGAAACACGAATACATCAGCGCGCTTGTACAACTCTGAAAGCGCTGCGTGGTTCAGCATCCCGAACCACCTGGCCTCGGGGTATTGTTTCTCTAGCCCTTTGCGGGCAGGACCGTCGCCAGCAATCCATTTCTCGCCCGGCAGTTCAAGGCTTAAAAAAGCCTCCAGATTTTTTTCAACTGCTACACGCCCTGCATACAAAAAAACCGGTTTCTCGATGCTGCACGCGTTCAAACGGTGCAGCAGTTCAACCTGTTGGGCATCGTCGGTTGGCAGGTCGCGGGGGCTGTAACTCATGTGTTTGCTGGCTACCGACTGCTCCGGATTAAAGCGTTTCAAGTCCACGCCACGTTGCCACAATACGCAATTGTTCAATCCACGGCCTTGCAAGGTGTTGATGACCGACAAGGTGGGCACCATCACTGCGCGGGAAGGTTTGTGGAACCAGCGCAGCAAGGCTGCGGTAAAGCGAATTGGTATGCCCGAACGTGCCCTCACATACTCGGGAAACTGGGTGTGGTAGGCGGTTGTAAATGGCAACTTGCGGCCGTGGGCCAGCAGGCGCATGGCCAAGCCAATTGGCCCTTCGGTCACGATGTGCACCGCCTGTGGTTTGAATCGGTCCAGCTCATTGCGCAGGCGCGTGAATGGCCACAGTGCCAGTCGAATTTCAGGGTAAGTAGGGCATGGAATGGTTTTAAACAAGCCCGGGTGGATAACCCGCACATCGTGACCCTGCGCGGTCAATTGCGCCACCACTTGGCTAAGCGTTTGGACCACGCCATTGACCTGTGGTGTCCAAGCGTCAGTTGCAATCAGGATTCGCATGCTGGTTTACTCCGCCAGGGTGTGCGCAAGCGCTTTTTGTTTGCGAACCGGCAGGTCACGGTGTGGCCAGTGAACAATGTCCAGTTTCCCGCAGGGGTGCTCAACCAGCGCGGTCAGGCTTTCTACCCAATCGCCGTCGTTGCAGTACAGCAAGCCATCCACTTCTTTGATCTCGGCTTTGTGAATGTGTCCGCACACCACCCCGTCGTAACCGCGGTGTTTGGCTTCATGAATCAGCGCGTGTTCAAACTCGAGAATGAAGTTCACGGCGTTTTTGACCTGCTGTTTCAAGAACTGTGACAGCGACCAATACGGGTAACCCAGCTTGATTCGAATGTTGTTCAACACACGGTTCAAAGTCAGTGCAAAGTTGTACAGCGTGTCGCCCAGGTAAGCCAGCCATTTGGCGTAGCGCACAACTTGGTCAAACTCATCGCCGTGCACTACCCACAGGCGTTTGCCATCTGCTGTTACATGCACTGCGTTTTCCATGATCGGAATGTCACCGAAGGTCATCCCTGCAAACTGGCGCGCGGCTTCGTCGTGGTTGCCCGGAATGAAAACCACCTGCGTGCCTTTGCGTGCCTTGCGCAGCACCTTTTGAATGACGTCGTTGTGGCTTTGTGGCCAAAACCAGCTTTTGCGCAACTGCCAGCCGTCGATGATGTCGCCCACCAGGTAAAGCGTGTCGCTTTCGTTGTGTTTCAGGAAGTGGAGCAGGGCGTCTGCCTGGCAGCCGGGTGTGCCAAGGTGAATGTCTGAAATCCATATGGTGCGGTATTTGTTGGAACCCTGCTCATCAGCGGCGGGGTCAACTTCAGATTGATTTTGCTGGTTTGTTGGCTCAGCATGTGGTTCGGTGGTCGCCTTCGCAAACAGTTGTTCGGCAAGTTGCTGCTTGAAATTCAACTGGTTCGAGCGCATTTTTAATGTCCATGTTCTTGTCATGGCCCCATTAAACGCGCTCGATTTGACTACCTTGTGACAGTTATATGACTCTTTTTTGACAAAAAAGCCGCTGCTTCAAAAGTAGTGTGACTTGTTTTATTTTGCTTCCAGGCTTTTCGGAAGCCACCAGGTAAAGCCGTACAACAGGGTTTTTGACACCACTTCCATCGTTGGCAGGTTTTTGCCCCGCAGTCGCAAGAAGGCAATTGGCAACTCAAGCGTGTGGGCTACCAGCAGCAAAGCGGCCAGCACCAACAGGAAGGGCATCACAAGGCTGATCAGCAAGTAGGCCGGAACCACAATCCAGAAGCCGTTCATGACTTTGCGCATGGATTCAAACGATTGGGGGCTGACTTTAATGGCCATTTGTTTTCCTAAGGGGTGGGTCGGCAAAATTGAATATGACAATAGTTCTTGTCAGAAGCCTTGTCAAGCGTGTTTGGGCTTGCCCCCGCAGGCGCACTGGTGTATATTTCGCACTCTTCTTTAGGACCGTAGCTCAGCTGGTTAGAGCGCTGCCTTGACATGGCAGAGGTCGCTGGTTCGATTCCAGTCGGTCCTACCAACACTTCTCCCCCAAAACTAATTCATCAAGATTTTTTGTTCCGTAGCACAATGATGATATCGGGCTCGCGTTTGCGGCTTGAAATCTTCAGGAGTGTCGGCCATGGGGCATGAACAGAAAAGCAACAAAATGGACAAAAAGAAAGCGCTGAGTACCCCCAAAGAGAAAAAGGCTGCAAAGAAAGTGAAAAAAGACATCAAGGAAGGCATTCACAAACCCAAATTGGTCTGATTGAATGTTCAGGCAGCATTCAGAAGGCTAAAATAGAGGGTTGCTAAAAGTTTTACCCAAGCCAATCCATTCGTAAGGGAAGTACATATGCCAGTTATCCGCCTGCCTGACGGATCCGAACGTGTTTTTGATCACCCTGTGACTGTCGCCCAAGTGGCGGCCAGCATCGGGCCCGGTTTGGCGAAAGCCGCCCTGGCCGGCACGGTGAACGGCACGCTGGTTGATACTTCTTACACCATCGACAACGACTCCAGCCTGTCTATCGTCACTGAAAAAGACGAAGAAGGGTTGGACATGATCCGCCATTCCACCGCCCATTTGCTGGCTTACGCCGTGAAGGAATTGTTTCCTACGGCGCAAGTTACCATTGGTCCGGTGATTGAAGACGGTTTTTATTACGACTTTTCCTACGAACGCCCCTTCACGCCTGAAGACCTGGAAGCAATCGAAAAGAAAATGGCCGAGCTGGCCAAGCTCGATGAAGTGGTTACCCGAGAAGAATGGGTGCGCGACGACGCTGTGCAATTTTTCAAAGACCAGGGCGAACACTACAAAGCCGAAATTATTGCCAGCATCCCCAG
The DNA here is from genome assembly GCF_002377005.1 of Limnobacter sp. UBA3528. Lineage (NCBI taxonomy): Bacteria > Pseudomonadati > Pseudomonadota > Betaproteobacteria > Burkholderiales > Burkholderiaceae > Limnobacter > Limnobacter sp. UBA3528. The sequence continues at coordinate 235,764 of NZ_DFOZ01000031.1, forward strand.
CAACGAAAACATTTCGCTTTATCGCGAAGGTAAATTCATTGACCTGTGCCGTGGCCCCCACGTGCCCAACACCGGCAAACTGAAGCATTTCAAACTGATGAAAGTAGCGGGTGCCTACTGGCGCGGCAATTCCAACAATGAAATGCTGCAGCGTATTTACGGCACCGCCTGGACCAAGAAAGAAGACCTGGCAGCCTACCTGCATCGACTAGAAGAAGCAGAAAAGCGCGACCACCGCAAACTGGGCAAGCAGCTGGATTTGTTTCACATGCAAGACGAAGCCCCAGGCCTGGTGTTTTGGCACCCCAAGGGTTGGGCCTTGTGGCAACAGGTTGAACAGTACATGCGCAAGGTGTACGTCGACGGTGGCTATCAGGAAATTCGTTGCCCCCAGATTCTTGACCGTAAGTTGTGGGAGAAGTCTGGCCACTGGGACAACTACAAAGAAAACATGTTCACCACTGAATCGGAAAAGCGCGACTACGCCCTAAAGCCGATGAACTGTCCGGGTCACATCGAGGTATTCAAGAGCGATTTGCGTTCATACCGCGACTTGCCCATGCGCTATGGCGAGTTTGGTGCGTGCCACCGAAATGAAAGCTCGGGTGCCTTGCACGGCATCATGCGTGTGCGTGGATTCACCCAAGACGACGGCCATATTTTCTGTACCGAAGACCAGGTGCAGGAAGAGGTCACCAAGTTCAACCAAGTGGCCATGCAGGTATACGCAGACTTTGGTTTCAATGAAATCAATGTGAAGCTGGCCTTGCGCCCTGAAGCCCGTTTGGGTGCCGATGAAACCTGGGACAAAGCAGAAGACTCCTTGCGCGCGGCTTTGAAGGCTTGCGGTGTGCAGTGGACCGAGTTGCCGGGCGAGGGCGCATTTTATGGCCCCAAAATTGAATACCACATGAAAGACTCGATTGGTCGTTCATGGCAGTGCGGCACCATTCAGGTGGACTTCCAGTTGCCTGGTCGCTTGGGCGCTGAATATGTGGCCGAAGACAACAGCCGCCGCGTGCCAGTGATGCTTCACCGCGCCATCGTGGGTTCCATGGAACGCTTCATTGGCATCTTGATTGAAAACCATGCTGGTGCCATGCCAGTTTGGCTTTCTCCAGTGCAGGTGGTGGTTGCTACAATCACCGAGGCACACAATGAATACGCTCACAATGTGGTGCAAATGTTGAAAAAACAAGGCATTAGGGTTGAGGCGGATTTGCGTAATGAAAAGATCAATCGTAAAATCCGTGAGCACACAATGCAGAAAACCCCGTATATCGCCGTAATCGGCGATGCGGAACGTGATGCAAACCAAGTTGCCGTGCGCTTGCGCGGCAATGAAAACCTGGGCTCCTTGCCTGTTGATGACTTTATTCAGCGCCTGCTGGGTGAAATCAACAGCAGGGCCTGATTTTATTTAACCAGAAGAAAGAGGCTAGACATCGTAGCAGAAAAGAAAAATCGCATTAACGAGGAAATCCGTATCCCCGAAGTGCGCCTCATTGGAATTGAGGGTGAGCAGTTAGGCATCGTTAAAACACCAGACGCTTTGCGCATGGCTGAAGAAGGCGGTGTGGATTTGGTGGAAATTGCACCTCAGGCAGTGCCCCCTGTGGCCAAGCTGATGGACTACGGCAAGTTCCGCTACCAAGAGCAAAAGAAAGCAGCGGAAGCCAAATCCAAACAAAAACAGGTTCAAATCAAGGAAATCAAGTTCCGCCCCGGAACAGACGACGGCGATTACAACGTGAAGCTGCGTAATCTGACCCGTTTTCTGGAAGATGGCGACAAGTGCAAGGTGACCTTGCGCTTCCGCGGACGTGAAATGGCTCACCAAGACATTGGTGCCCGCCTTTTGGAGCGTGTTCGCACTGACTTGGAAGAAATTGGTCAGGTTGAACAAATGCCAAAAATGGAAGGTCGTCAAATGGTCATGATGATTGCGCCACGCAAGAAAGCATGATTTCCAAAAAGATTGCCAGCATTCGCAAACCCGCGTTATAATCGCGGGCTTGCTGCGTTGTGCGTAAAATCACAGCGCAACAAATTGCCCACCAGGTCAGAAAAGTGCTTCGTCGAAGCCACCTGCAAGCAGGTTCAATGAATATTGAACAGTAATAGGAGCACCAAGATGCCCAAGATGAAGACCAAAAAGAGCGCCTCCAAGCGTTTCTTGGTCCGTTCAAGCGGATCGATCAAGCGTGGCCACGCCTTTAAGCGCCACATCCTCACCAAGAAAACGACCAAAAGCAAGCGTCAATTGCGCGGCATGGAAACGATTCATAAATCAGACATCGGTCGCGTGCGCGACATGATGCCTTACGCATAAAGGGAGGAGTGTCAAATGCCTAGAGTAAAACGTGGTGTAACGGCTCGCGCCCGTCACAAAAAAGTAATCGCCCAAGCCAAAGGCTTCCGCGGTCGTCGTAACAATGTATTCCGCGTTGCCAAGCAAGCGGTAATGCGTGCTGGTCAGTACGCATACCGTGACCGTCGCAACAAGAAGCGCGTATTCCGCGCCCTGTGGATCACCCGTATCAACGCAGCAGTGCGTGAACACGGCATGACCTACAGCGTATTCATCAATGGCTTGAAGAAAGCTGCCATTGGCCTGGACCGCAAGGTGTTGGCTGACCTGGCAGTGACCGACAAAGCAGCATTTGCTGCCATCGTGGGTCAAGTGCGCGCAGCGCAGGCTTAATTCGCTAGCCAAGTCAAATTTTTGTCACAAGTGAAGCCTCTGAGGTTTTTCACTTAAGTTGGCGAAAAGACTAAACAAAACGGAGCTCTCGGGCTCCGTTTTTGTTTTCAGGCGGTACAATTCAGGGCTCTACTCAAAGCCATTCCAATCTCAAAAAGAATCGACCCAATACCCATGGATGCTTCGCTTTTAGCCATTCTTACCGAGGCCGAACAGGCCATGTCATCGGCAACCGACCCAGCCAGTCTTGAAAACATCAAGGCCCAGTTTCTGGGCAAACAAGGCAAAGTCACCGAGTTGCTCAAAGGCATGGCAGCGCTTTCGCCCGAAGAAAAGAAAACCCGTGGCGCGGAAATCAATCAACTCAAGCAGCAGGTTGAAGCCGTGCTGAACGCCAAGCGCCAAGCGTTGGCTGATGCAGCCATGCAGGCAAAATTGCAAGCACAGGCCATTGATGTAACCAAACCTGGCCGCATGCGTGGAACTGGCGGCTTGCACCCAGCCATGCGTACGCTTGAACGCATTGAAGAAATTTTTACCACCATTGGTTTTGATTTGGCCGATGGCCCTGAAATTGAAACCGACTTTCACAACTTCACTGCATTGAACACGCCGGAAAATCACCCCGCGCGTTCCATGCACGACACCTTTTATGTAGAAGGCACTGGCGGCAACCTGCTGCGCACGCACACCTCGCCCATGCAGGTTCGCTACATGCAAACCAACAAGCCGCCCATTCGCATTATTGCGCCGGGCCGCGTGTATCGCGTGGATAGCGACGCCACGCATTCACCGATGTTTCACCAGGTTGAAGGCTTGTGGATCGACGAAGGCGTCAGCTTTGCTGATTTGAAAGCGGTGTTCATGGATTTCCTGAAAACCTTTTTCGAAACCGACGACATCACCATCCGTTTCCGCCCCTCGTTTTTCCCGTTCACTGAACCGTCTGCGGAAATTGACATGGCATTTACCAGCGGACCCAACAAGGGCAAGTGGCTGGAAATTGCGGGTTGCGGGCAGGTGCACCCGAACGTGTTGCGCCACGTGGGCATCGACCCCGAAACCTACACCGGTTTTGCCTTTGGTGTGGGCCCCGATCGTTTGACCATGCTGCGATATGGCATCAACGATTTGCGCCTGTTCTACGAAAACGACATTCGTTTTCTGCAGCAATTCAATTAATCAAGCTTAATTAAGTCTAACCAAGCCAGTTTTGGATATTAAAAGATGCAATTCACAGAATCCTGGTTGAAGTCACTCGTCAACACCCCTTTGAACACGCAAGAGTTGGGCGACAAGCTCACCATGGCGGGTTTGGAGGTTGAAGAACTGGAACCCCTGGCTCCGGAATTTTCCGGCGTGGTGGTGGGTTTGGTGGTGAAAAAAGACAAGCACCCCGATGCTGACCGCCTTAGTGTGTGTCAAGTGCAAGTGGGTGAAGGCGACGTACGCCAAATTGTGTGCGGCGCGCCCAATGTGGCCGAAGGCCTGAAAGTGCCTTGTGCATTGCCCGGTGCTGAACTGCCTGGCGGCTTCAAGATCAAGCCCACGAAAATGCGTGGTGTTGAAAGTGGCGGCATGCTGTGCTCTGGCAAAGAACTGGGCGTGCCCAGCGATGTGGATGGCCTGCACATTTTGAACACTGATTTCCCGGTGGGTGGCAATGTGCGCGAGCTTCTCGGCTTGAACGAGATGAAGTTCACCTTGAAAATGACGCCGAACCGCGCTGACTGTCTAAGCGTGTGGGGCGTGGCCCGTGAAGTGGCAGCACTGACCGGTGCCACACTGAATGCACCTTCGTTTGCACCTGTGGCAGCCACGATTGGCGATACGCTGAAAGTCAATGTTGAAAACACAGACCTGTGTGGCCGGTTTGCGGGGCGTGTAATTCGCGGTGTGAACAACAACGTAAAAACTCCGCAGTGGATGGTTGATCGCCTTGAAGGCGCGGGCCAGCGCAGCTTGAACGCGCTGGTTGATATTTCAAACTATGTGATGCTTGAATTGGGCCGCCCCAGCCATGTGTTCGATCTGGACAAAGTGCAGGGCGACCTGACTGTGCGTTGGGCACGCGAAGGTGAAAAACTGAAACTGCTGAACGACATGGAAGTGGCCCTGAAGCCCCACATGGGCGTGATTTGCGATGCCAATGGACCAGAGGCACTGGCTGGCATTATGGGAGGTGACCACACTGCAGTGAATGAAGGCACTACCAATATTTTTGTTGAAGCTGCGTTTTGGCATCCCGATGCAATTGTGGGTCGTGCACGCGAATTCAATTTTTCCTCCGATGCCTCACACCGCTTCGAGCGTGGCGTGGACTTCCAAACCATTCCAGAGCACATCGAGCGCATTACTGCCTTGATTCTCGAAATTTGTGGTGGCCAGGCTGGCCCCGTGTTGGACCAAGTGTTGAGCCTGCCTGCTCGCAAGCCAGTCAAACTGCGCCATGCGCGTGCTGAAATGGTGATTGGCATGCCATTCACTGTTGAGCAGGTAAAAGACGTATTCACCAAGCTGGGCTTTCAATTCACCGCCGAGGGGCAGGGCACCGACACTTGTTACGTGGTCAACCCGCCTAGCTACCGCTTCGACATTAATATCGAAGAAGATTTGATCGAAGAAGTAATTCGCGTGGTGGGCTACGACAGCCTGCCACTGCGTGCACCCATGGGCAAACTGAAAATGTTGCCTGCCGCTGAAGGCAAGATTGGCCGCCATGCCATTCGCCGCCAAGTGGCCGCGCTGGGCTACCAAGAAGTGGTTAGCTACAGCTTCACGCCCGAGCAATGGGAGGCGGATTTCAATGCCAACACCAACCCGGTTCGCTTGCTGAATCCGATTGCCAGCCACTTAAGCGTGATGCGCTCGACCTTGATCGGAAGCCTGACCGGTGTGTTGAAACACAACCTGGGCCACCGTGTAGACCGTTTGCGTGTGTTTGAAGTGGCGCGCGTATTCGAGAAAGACGACAAAGTACAAGACGGCGCACAAACCGTGGCTGGTTTTAAGCAAACCTGGAAAGTGGGCGGTTTGGCTTATGGGTTGGCTGACCAGCTGCAATGGGCCGCAGGCAACAACCGCGCACTCGACTTTTTTGATGTGAAGGGCGATGTAGAGCAACTGCTGCATGGCCGCAAAGTGGATTTTGAGGTATTTGACGCCGCAAACCCCCACCCAGCCTTACACCCAGGCCGTAGCGCTCGTGTGCTGGTGAACAAGCAGCCCATCGGTTTTATCGGTGAATTGCACCCCAAATTGGCTCAAGAATACGATTTGCCGCAGGCACCCATCGTGTTCGAATTGCTGTTGGATGGCTTGAACACCCGCAAATTGCCTGCTTTCAAAGATGTTTCAAAACAGCCTGTGGTGGTTCGGGACCTGGCTTTCGTAGTAGAGCAAAGTATTGCTGCTGCGCAGCTAAAAAAAGCATTCACGGAAGTGAAAGATGACAACCTTGCTTGGCTGAAATCGGTTATCCTTTTCGATGAATTCGTACCGAAAGAAGAAGGTAAGGGTCTGAATCTAAATGAGAAAAGTTTGGCGTTCAGGCTTACCCTTCAAGCAAGCGACCGCAGCTTGACCGATGCAGACATCGAGCCTTTGTTGAAAAAAATGATTGACCAGGCAGGCCAGCGTTGTGCGGCCCGCTTGCGATAAATATTGATAAATAGGTAGAACTCACTGTGGATCAATTTGTGTTGAACGACGACCGAAGCAACGAAACTACTACGCGCTCTGACCGCATGGACCTGATTGAAGATGGTCTGGCCTCGGGCTCCCTGACCAAGGCTGAATTGGCTGAAATGTTGTTTGACAGCCTGGGCCTGAACAAGCGCGAAGCCAAAGACTTCGTGGATGCATTTTTCGATGAAATCCGCACCACGCTTGAAAGTGGCGATTCTGTGAAATTGTCGGGTTTTGGCAATTTCCAGTTGCGTGACAAACCCCAACGCCCGGGAAGAAATCCAAAAACTGGCGAAGAGATTCCCATTGCAGCGCGTAGAGTGGTAACCTTTCATCCCAGCCAGAAACTTAAAGCTTTGGTTGAATAATTTTCACTAAATTATTTAAGTACAAGCCAATTACTCAATGCAAAAAACCGTAAACGCAGACGGAGCGCCACCCACAGCAAGCTTGCCGCCCATTCCGGCCAAGCGCTACTTCACCATTGGTGAGGTCAGTGAGCTGTGCGGCGTAAAAACCCACGTGCTCCGCTATTGGGAGCAAGAATTTACGCAATTGAAGTCGATTACCCGCCGCGGCAATCGTCGTTATTACCAGCACCATGAAGTGTTGTTCATTCGCAGAATTCGTGAACTGCTGTACGAGCATGGCTTCACCATCAACGGCGCACGCAATCGGTTGGATCAGGAAAAAAATGGCCCTGCTGGTGACGCACCGCTGCCAATTTTGATTGATCGCGAAGTTTTGAAAGAACAATTGCTAAATTTGCGCGAAGCACTCAAAGCTTAAGCGTTTCTGGGTATAATCCAGCCTTCTCGGAATGTGGCGCAGCCTGGTAGCGCACTTGCATGGGGTGCAAGGGGTCGGAGGTTCGAATCCTCTCATTCCGACCAAATATATCAAGGGCTTAGCGCTATATCGCTAGGCCCTTGTTGTTTTTAGATTAGTGGATTCGCTAATACCTCACCCAGATACGATTTGTTGTAAGATCGTAGCAGGAGATTGATATGACTGTTAAATCAAAAATTGAACCCATAAGGGGCCGTCACGCTATAGAGACCTCGGTGTTCGCATTTGAATTGATGGAAGTATCTGAGGATAAAATCGATGCTTTTGTAACCAAAGTGTCGGAAGTTTGCAATCCTTCAACAGGATTCACTGTGGTGAATCCACTCAACGAAGTTGAATTTAAAGTTGAGAATGGAAAATCCAATATAAGACATCGTCAGATTGGTAGGGAGTTCGTAAAACCCTCTGAATCTGGCGGCGTGGACTGGGTTATCTCCGTTGGTGCCAAAATAGTCTCTTGCACCTGTTTTGTTTACGATAGATGGGCACCGGTCAAGGAGTTTTCATTTTCATATCTTGAAAGAATCTTGCAGTCTGCCAAAACGCTGGATGTTGGGGTGAACGCGATTGCCTTGGAATATCAAGACGTATTTAATGTGCGGACCGGTGACCCAAGGGAAGCTACGCACTCGCTGTTCAACTTAAGTTCCTCTTATCTTCCAACAAACCTTAAGAACTTTGATGGGTTATGGCATGTTAACCAGGGGTGGTTTCAGAGATTTGACGATTGCCATACCGTATTAAACATTCTAAATATTAATACACAGCAAGCAAATGACGTTATAACGGCTCGTATTCATGGTGTTCACAGAATTACCGATAATAACGTTTTGAAGGGCGTGGCTGGTTTCCAACTTGATGTACTCAGTAACATGAATGAATGGTTTGATTCACTTCATCAGCAGAATAAAGAGACATTGAGGAATTTGTTATCGTCTGAAGCGACTGAGTCGATTTCTTTGGGGTGAGAATGCAAGTATCAACCTTTTTTTGGACTGGAAGTATGTATGGGGGCAATTCTCCGAGTAGTTTGACCAGCGATCCCGTTTCGCCTGCAGTTACATCTTTGTCTCAGAGAGTAAGTTATCAACACCTTTATGATATTTTTCAAAAGGAAGTTGAATATTTCTTCGCCTCACAGAAAGTGCGGATGCCACTTAATCTTATTGATCCACATGGTCCCTTTGGTCACTACGCACGAGCTCTAGAAAAGCTAAACGTGGAAGCTGCTTCGTTCATGATTGAAGCTTCGGCAGGTGATAGGGCCAGACTTGCGCAGGTTGTTAAAACCACTCTTACAGAGCTCTTTATCAGAAACGTCCCGCCCCCTACTGTTATTTCGAATGAGATGGGAGAGCTAGGGGTGATGTGGCAGTCAAGGGATAAATATGTTGCAATAGAATTTGATTCTGATGGGGACGCGATTTTCGGTATGAGCGACGCTGGAAAAGTCACCTCTGGAACTCTGGTCCATGACGGAAATAAAGTGACCGACAGTATTGATAACCTTCCACATTTGATTCGTTAACGATCGATGTGTCAGGATTTAAATAATCTGCTATCCGCCGGGACGTACGATCACAGCGATATCGAGAGGCTGGATCCGGATGGTGTTTGCGAATTAGATGGCTCCTCACCTTTGCGTCATGGCCCTTTGGCTGATGAGGAATTTATTGTTCGTTCTCTCGATTTCCCTCAGCACTATCTAGGTCCAGATCTAGAGTACAAGTTTTCGCATCTCAATTTCTCCCAGCAGGCTTTTCCACGGGGTAAGGGAGCGTCTAGTCAAAGATATATGTCTTGGGATTCATCTCATAGCAAGAAAATCTGTTCGTTATTAATTCAACGGGAAATTCCTGAAAATGTAAATGGAGCCAAACCTAGAAAGGTCATTGGCTATTGCAAACAAAGTGTAGGCTTTTTAAGATCTCTTAATCATCCTGAGCCAATTAACAACAAACAAGTCAGAATATATAACTCCTCCAATGAAAAAGAGGACGGGGAGTTTCATTGCGACATTTTTGTTTTTCTCAAATACGACAGTTCAATCAATAAAGCTCGGAAAAAAGAAATAGCTGTAGAGGTCAAGCTAAACTTGATGAATGCATTTGTGTTACAAGGTGATGTTTTTTTGTTTTCTCATATTCCAGGTTATCAGACCATACGTGATAACTTTCCTGTAGTACACAAAGTGGAAGACTGTCTTAACGATTCGGTCATCGTCAATTAATTATCTTTGGTAATTTCAACTCCACCCGACTCACCGGCGTCTCCCGGGTCCTGACATAACCCTTCGTAGTGCTCTGGTCCGTCTGGGCCAGTGCAACTTGCAGTTCTTCCATGCTGTAGCCAGCCTTCTTTGCATCAGTGGCCGCCTTGACCCTAATGTCCTTCAAAGTTACCCCTGAAACCTTTGCGCGTTCGCAGGCCCGCTCAAAAGCGCTGCCAATTCCGTGGGCTGTGTAGGGCTGGCCATGCTCGGTGTGGACCACATACATGCTGCGCATCTTGCGGATCGATTTGACTCTGTCTAAAACCTCCCGAATCGCCGCTGTCATTGGGACAAATACCGTCATACCGCTGCTGCGCTCGGTTTTGTGCGTATTCTGGTCCAAATCGTC